>NZ_JBFUHY010000127.1:0-6845 GCF_056402155.1 Pseudomonas sp. P4_C1 | reverse complement strand
CCGCCATGCAGGGCTATGAAATCCGCATCGCTGGTATTCAACGTGTAGGTGTAGGTGCCGTTGGCATTCAGCACCAAAGTGCCGTAGGTGCCGGTGAAGGTGCCGGGAGTGATGGGGCCGGCGTTTTCCCCGAGCGGCACGCGGTCGGCGCCTTGCACGTCGTTGCTCAGCACGTTGCCGTTGAGGGTCAGCAGGGTTTCCGAGGCGGTGCCATTGTTGTCATCGACCGCTTTGGGCACGTCGTCGATGATGCTGATATCCAGCGTACCGGTAGCGCTGTCGCCATTGCTGTCGATGGCCACCACGGTGACGTGTTCGGCAAGACTATTGGCACCCTCGCCGCTTGCGTGGGATTCGGCACGGTTGAGGGTGTAACTGTAACTGACCACGCCCGTGGCCGGGTCGTAACTGGTGACGGTCAGGGTGCTGCCCAGCGGGGAGGTGATCGACTGCGGGAAATCTGCCGCCACACCGCCGCTGATCAAGTTGATCCCGCCGATGCTGAAGCTGCTCAGCCCGTCGGGCGCATTGATGGTGAAGGTGCCGCTTCGCGTCAGCGAGTCTGCGTTCCTCGCCGAACCGTCGGCCAGGTTGGCTTCATTGACGGTCCGCTCGCCGTTCTGCTCCGACAGGCCGTCGAAGGTGACCGGATTGTTCGGCACTTGCGGAACCACCGGCGGCACCACCGGAGCATCGGCCGCTACAGCGATGTCCGGATTAGCGTTCAGGCGTTCTTCCGGAAGCTCAGGAATGCCATTGAAACCGGCAGTGGGGAAGCCGATGACCGGGTCGACTCGCCCGCCGACTTCTTCGAGCAGGACGAAACCATGACCACTGCCCTGGACGCCGCCCGGTACACCGGTAGTCGTGGCAGGCCCGGCAGCGGTAGCTTCAGCGGTCTGGGTCGGGTCGTCGCCGACCGCAATGGCTTTTTGCAGCCGTTCGACATCCGTCAGCTGCGCTTCGCTCGGCGTCACCGCCTCAGACGATTCCACATGGGGAATCTGATTGGCGAGCAACTGCGGGGTCATCTGCATGCTGCTGCCGCGCCCGAGGGTCAGTTCCTGGCCATTTTGCAGATGCACCGCCACCGCGCCTTCGGCGCCGGTGCTCAGTTGGTCGCCGGCGAACAACCGGTCCCCCTCGACCAGCGCGCGCCGGGTGCCGTCGCTCGCAACCGCGAACACCTGTCCGATGACCTTACTGACGATACCGATGAGCGTAGCCATGTGCACTTCCTCCGCTGCCAACCGTTATCGGCAGCCTGTTTGTGCGAAGAACGTGCGCATGGCTCGAGCGGGTTGTCTGGCGGATCGTGTTCCAGGTACCGGTTCACGTGAGTAAGCCGTGGCCCCGGCAACGATCTCGCCCAGCCAGTCGCTCACGGCGCTGTTTACGATTTTGGGAAAAACCCTCTGCAATCAATGGCATCGGATCCCTGTTCGCAACAACCTTGCCTGTGAGCAATGCGTAACGATCTTGAACCACTCAAGTGACAAAAAACCGTCGCCACCAGATCGCTCGCGTCCCTCCCCTCCAGCACTTCTTCGCTCTATGTCGATAAGTGGATTGGAACTTTCCTCAAACCCCGACAAGCGCCATAACGCCCATAAAACAAGGGCTTTCGCATTGAACAATGTGCTGGATTTTGCAGGGCGCATAAGTTTTTTTTGGCATACACGTTATGAAAAAAATTTCTTAGCTACGCTCCAGAATGTTCTTAGCTCTTTTGTTAAAGATGTGAAACAACTTTACCTATAAATGTCGTCAAATAATTGGCGACTGATAAGCACCATCAGGAATCAGGGAGATGCAACATGCGCCTATTAGCCCCCCTCTACAGCGCGGTTCTCTTGGCCATGGCCTGCTCGTCCCAGGCTCAGGCCATGACGCTGACCGAGGCAATCCAGAGCACCATCGCGACCCACCCGGAGCTGGCATCACGGGTGGACAGCCGTCTGTCGGCGGATGAGGACGTGAAGGTCGCCAAAGGGGGCTTTTATCCAGCTGTTGATCTGAACGCCGCCTACGGGCGCGCGTACAGCGATAACACCAATACCCGGGCGCTCACCCCCAGTGGGCACAACACCGAAACCTTGAACTACACCCAGTCGGAATTGCGCCTGCGGCAAATGCTCTTCGACGGGTTCAACACCGCCAATGAAGTCCAGCGCACCCAGGGCGTGGTCAACTCACGAGCCTATTACGCTCAAGGTACGGCTCAGGACCTGGCCCTGCGCACCACCGAGGTTTACCTCGAAGTGCTCAAGCGTCGCGAACTGGTGACACTGGCCAAGAACAACCTGCAAGCGCACTTGCGGGTCAACGACCAGATCGGCCTGCGCACCCAGCGCGGCGTGGGCAGCAACGCCGATGCCGACCAGTCCGCGGCTCGCCGGGCACTGGCAGAAAACAACCTCGACACCGCCGAAGTCGATCTGGCTGATGCCGAATCAAACTTCTATGCCGTTGTGGGGCGTATGCCCGATGAACTCGAAACCCCGCCGTCGATTCGCGGCGAAGTCCCCACCTCATTGCCCGAAGCCCAGCAGAGCATGGTGGAAAACAACCCTTACCTGAAATCCGCCCAGGCCGACGTGCAATCGGCCGAAAGCCAGTACGAAGTCGCCAAGTCGCCGTTCTACCCGCGCTTGGATGCCGAGGCCGCCGTGGGCGCGAACAACAACGTGCAGGGTGATGAAGGCCACGACAATGAATGGCGGGTCGGCGTGATCATGAACTACAACCTGTTCCGCGGCGGCAGCGACAAAGCGCGCCTGGCCTCCGACTCGCACAAGATCAACCAGGCCATGGACATCCGTAACAATGCCCTGCGCCAGCTCAATGAGAACATTCACCTGGCCTGGAACGCTATGGTCAATGCCAAGAAACAAACCCCGACCGCCCGTGAATACGCCGACACCAGCAAACGCGTACGCATCGCCTATCAGGATCAGTTCGGCCTCGGTCAACGGACCCTGCTGGACCTGCTCGACAGTGAAAACGAACTCTACAACGCCAACCGTCGCTACACCGAAGTGCGCTACACCGAAGAGTTTTCGATGTACCGAGTCCTGGCGAACATGGGCCAATTGTTGAGCAAACAACGGGTCGTACTGCCCGCCGACGCGATCGCCCAGACCGAAGTGAAAAACGAAGCTCGACTACCTGAAATGAAGTAGTGCCCGGGAGGGTTCAATGACCAGCATGGAACCCGGCAACACCGGTGTCGATCCACGCCTGAGCTTCGATGACCCGCTTCTGGACGGTCTGCTGATCCTTTGCAAACTCCACGGCGCGACGGTCAGTCGCGCCAGCCTGAGTGCCGGGCTGCCCATGGCACACCAACGCCTGAGCCTGGACCTGCTGCCCCGTGCAGCGGCCCGGGCCGGTTTACAGGCGCGCTTGCTGCGCCGTGACCTCAAAGACATCTCCCCGCTCAACCTGCCTGTGCTGCTATTGCTCGACAATGGCCGCACGGCCGTCCTGCGCCGTTATGGCGAGGACGGCAAGGTGCTGATCCTGCCCAGCGAGGCCGACGGCGGCGAACAATGGCTCAGCCCTGAGGAGCTGGCCGAACACTACAGTGGCCAGGCATTGTTTGCCCGGCCACGCCACGAACTCGAAGACTTGCGCTCGCCGCTGGTGCCTCGGGTGCAGGCCTGGTTTCGCGATACGCTGAAGCTGTCGAAATGGCTGTACAGCGATGCGATCCTGGCGAGTTTCCTGATCAACCTGCTGGGGCTGATGGTGCCGCTGTTCGTGATGCAAACCTACGACCGCGTGGTGCCAAACCAGGCTACTTCGACCTTGTGGGTGCTGGCCATCGGTCTGCTGATCGGCACCGCATTCGAGCTGGTGCTGCGGGTCGTGCGCGCGCACTTGCTGGATACCGCCGGCAAGAAAACCGACGTGATCCTGTCGGCCACTCTGTTCGAGCGCATCACCGGCATGGCGATGAAAGCGCGGCCGGCGACCATCGGTGGCTTCGCCCAAAGCATTCATGACTTCCAGGGCCTGCGGGAATTTCTCACCGCCGTGACCCTCACCAGCCTGATCGATCTGCCCTTCTGCCTGCTGATGCTGCTGGTGATCGGCCTGCTCGGTGGCTGGCTGGTGGTGATTCCGACACTGGCGTTCCCCATCACCATCGTCTTCGCCATGGTGATCCAGATACGCCTGCGCGACACCGTACAAAAGAGCCTCAGCCTCGGCGCCGAACGCCAGGCACTGTTGATCGAAACCCTCAGCGGCCTGGAAACCCTCAAGGCCTGCAGCGCCGAAAGCGAACGCCAGCACAAATGGGAAAGCACCCACGGCGCCCTCACCCGCCTCGACAGCCACGCGCGCAACCTCTCGGCCCTGGCTACCAATGGCACGCTGTTCATCCAGCAACTGTCCGGCATGGCGACCATTGTCGCCGGGGTCTACAGCATCATCGCCGGCAACCTCAGCGTCGGTGCCCTGGTGGCCAGCTACATGCTCGGCAGTCGGGTGCTGGCGCCACTGGGACAGATCGCCGGCCTGATCACCCGCTACCAGCAAGCGCAACTGACCATGAAAAGCACCGACGCGCTGATGGGCCTGCCCCAGGAGCGCGACGCCAGACAACGGCCGCTGGAGCGCACCCAACTGCAAGGCGCGCTGGATGTTGTCGGCGTGACCTTCCACTACAACGGCCAGAGTGCTCCTGCCCTGGGCAACATCAGCTTCAGTGTGAAACCCGGCGAGCGCATTGGCATCATCGGCCGCAGCGGCTCAGGCAAAAGCACCCTGGCGCGACTGGTGATGGGCTTCTACGAACCGGATGAAGGCCAGTTACTGCTCGATGGCCTGGACCTGCGACAACTGGACGTCGCCGACCTGCGCCATCAAATCGGTTACGTCGCCCACGACCTGCCGCTGCTGGCTGGCAGCCTGCGCGACAACCTGACCCTCGGCGCGCGCTATATCAGCGACTCACGCATGCTCGAAGTGGCGGAAATGACCGGCGTCACCGAGCTGGCCCGGCAACACCCGCAAGGCTTCGACCGGCCCGTGGGCGAACGCGGGCAATTGCTGTCCGGCGGCCAGCGCCAGGCGGTATTGATGGCCCGGGCCATGTTGCTCGACCCGCCCATCATGCTGCTCGACGAACCCACCAGCGCCATGGACAACAGCAGCGAAGACGTCCTGCGGCAAAAACTCCACGGCTGGGTCCAGGGCAAAACCATCCTGCTGGTGACCCACCGCACCTCGATGCTGAGCCTGGTGGACCGGTTGGTGGTGCTGGACAACGGACGGATCGTCGCCGACGGTCCGAAAGAAGCGGTCATCGATGCACTGCGCAAGGGCCGTGTCGGCTCTGCGGCCGTCTAGGAGTCGTCCATGTCTGCCGATCAGGGATCCCGTGGCTACTTCGACAGCTTCAACAAAAGTGCCGAAACCGAGTTCATGCCGGAAACCGCCGGTGCGTCGTTGCAGGACTCGCCGCGCTGGTCGCGAATTACCGTGTGGCTGGCGGCCGCGCTGCTGATCAGCGCACTGGTCTGGGCCAGATTCGCCGTGTTGCAGGAAGTGACCATGGGCGAAGGCAAGGCGATTCCGTCGAGCAAGGTCCAGGTGATCCAGAACCTGGAGGGCGGTATCGTCACTGAAATTTTCGTCCGTGAAGGACAAATGGTGAACAAGGGCGACACCTTGCTGCGCCTGGATGACACCCGCTACCTGTCGAACAAGGGCGAAAGCGAAGCCGATCGCTATGCCTTGACCGCACAAGTCGAACGGCTTTCGGCCGAAGCCGAAGGCCGGCCGTTCAAACTGTCGGAAGAAGTGATCGCCAAAGCTCCGCAAGTGGCTGAAGACGAGCGCTCGCTGTACGAGCAGCGGCAACGCCGACTGGCCAGCGAACAGCGCACCCTGACCGAGCAACTTCGGCAAAAAACCCAGGAGCTGGCGGAGTTCCGCTCGAAACAGGGGCAGTTCAGCTCCAGTCTGGCGCTGCTGCAACAGGAAATGAACATGTCCACACCGCTGGTGGGCACGGGTGCGGTGTCACCGGTGGAAATCCTGCGCCTCAAACGCAGCGCAGTGGAGATTCGCGGCTCGCTCAACGCCACCACCCTGGCCATTCCCCGGGCCGAATCGGCGATCAACGAGATCAAAAGCAAGATTGACGAATCGGAACAGACCTTCCGTTCCGAAGCCGCCAAAGAGCTGAACGAGAAACGCACCGACCTGTCGAAAATCACGGCATCGAGCATCGCCATCGACGACCGCGTGACCCGTACCACCGTGGTCTCGCCGGTTCACGGCATCATCAAGGTGTTGAAGGTCAACACCATCGGCGGCGTGGTCCAGCCCGGCAGCGACATGGTGGAAATCGTGCCGCTGGAAGACAACCTGCTGATCGAAGCCAAGGTGCGGCCACAGGACGTTGCATTCCTGCATCCGGGCCAGAAAGCCATGGTCAAGTTCAGTGCCTACGACTACACCATTTACGGCGGCCTGAGTGCCAAACTGGAATTGATCGGCGCCGACACCATCACCGACGACAAGGGCAACAGCTTCTATCTGATTCAGGTGCGCACTGACAAAAACCATTTGGGTGGGGACGTGAAACCGCTACTGATCATCCCGGGGATGGTGGCGACGGTGGACATCATTACCGGGGAGAAAACGGTGCTCGATTACTTGCTTAAACCGGTGTTGAAGGCGCGGACCGAGGCGATGCGGGAAAGGTAGTTTTCTTCAAACATCTGCTGTGATCTTACTACCGCCATCGCGAGCAAGCTCGCTCCCACAGTGTCCGCGTCGAACGCAAACCTGTGGGAGCGAGCTTGCTCGCGATGGGGGCATGGGGGCAT
>NZ_JBFUHY010000126.1:0-7111 GCF_056402155.1 Pseudomonas sp. P4_C1 | reverse complement strand
GCGCCAAACGCGTCATTGGCGCTGCCAATGGTTGCGCCGGCCGCTTCATAGGCACTGTCGACAACGCTGGCATTGACGCCGGCGCCGCTTTGTACAGTGACCTTATGACCCTGGCTGATCAGCTTCTTGATGGTTTCCGGGGTTGCGGCAACCCGTGTTTCACCGGTCTGGGTTTCGAGAGGAACACCAATGTGCACGTCAAATCTCCTGCGTGATCTTGTTGAGTAAACCCAGGCACTACGGATGAATGGGGGTGGCAAGGACGGCCGATCAGCACGATTGCGCCAAATCGGAACGATCAATCATTCGAACACTGGCAAAAGTCGATTCGTTTCGAGCCTGGTCGAGCGCTGTCAGCGGTCTGGTCGATGACTGCTGCGTAGTCGCAAGCGTTGCCGGTTTGTGACTCATTTCAGAGCCGCAACGCTCGTCGCTGGGTGGAACACCAAAGTACTCGCGATAGCATTTGGAAAAGTGGGGTGTGGACACGAAACCGCATACATACGCCAACTCAATGATCGACAATGATGTTTGCTTAAGCAGTTGTCGCGCTCGAACAAGACGTAACCTCATGTAGTAGCGTGACGGCGTACAGTGAAGGTATTTCTGAAATAGCCGCTCTAGCTGTCGACGCGACAGATCAACGTATTGTGCAAGGTTATCCAGGTCGAGCGGTTCCTCGAGGTTGGCCTCCATCAACGCAACGATCTCCTGCAGCTTGGGCTGATGAGTTCCCAACACGTGCTTGAGCGGAACGCGCTGATGGTCCTGTTCGTTGCGGATGCGCTCGTAGACAAACATCTCAGAGATGGCAGCCGATAATTCACGACCATGATCGCGACCGATCAGATGCAACATCATGTCCATAGGGGCCGTTCCGCCGGAGCTTGTGAAGCGGTTTCGGTCGAGGGTGAACAGACTCGAACTGATGCTGACCCGCGGAAAAGCTTCTTGCATGGCGGCCAGAAACTCCCAGTGCACACTGCACTCATAACCGTCGAGCAGCCCGGCTTTGGCCAGTGCCCAACTGCCCGTGCACACGCCTCCCAGCCGTCTGGATTGACGCGCCAGGGCTTGCAGCCAGGTAATGTGCTCGCGGGTAATCACGCTCTGGATTCCAACACCGCCGCACACGATTACAGTGTCCACCACCAATGGATTGCTCCACGAAGCATCCGGGGTGATCGGCACGCCATCACTGGCCCAGACAGGCTCACCACCGGGGCTGAACGTATGCCAGCGATACAGCTGTTGTCCCGACAACTGATTGGCCATGCGCAGGGGCTCTACGGCTGACGCCAGGGAAATCAACGTGAACTTGTCCAGTAGCAGAAAACCAACTGATTTTGTAGGGGTACTGTCGGGCACGGTGGATTTCGATGACATCGGGGGTCATGCCCTCACAAAGAGCGATTACGGACTGAGACACAGGAGCTTGTAATACCCCCAGCCTTGGCGCGCGGGGGGTATCAGGTTCGGCGCAAATACCTCCCTGGTTTTATCCCACCGACGTCGCCCTTGCATCCCGCGCAGGTTGACGCGATGTCACAAGACCGATAAAGGAAATCGCCAGCGCCAGTCCAATGGTCGAGCTCACTTCGCTACGGTGTTCCGGGGTGATCATCATCACCGCCAACGCTGCGCAAATGAACGCGATCACCAGCCATGTGAGCCAAGGGAACAGCCACATGCGAAAGGCCAGTTCGACATTCTGCCGACGTAGCATCCGGCGCATACGCAGCTGCGACACCGCAATGGCCAGGTACACCAGCAAGGCAATCGCACCGGAGCTGGCCAGCAGGAAGTCAAACAGCCCGGCGGGCATGAAGTAGCTCCACACGGTGATCGCTGCACCCAGCACGGTGCTGGCGATGACGGCTGCCCGCGGCACGCCTTCAGAGGAGGTCGCCTTCAGCGCCTTCGGCGCATCGCCACGACGGCCCAGCGAGTACAGCATGCGCGAGGCAATGTAGATCGAGGAGTTCATGCAGCTGGCCACAGCGATCAGTACTACGACGTCCACCATGAACTTGGCATGGGGAATGTTCATGATTTCCAGTGCGCGCTGGTAAGAACCTACCGAGGCCAACAGAGGATCGTTCCAGGGCACCACGGAGATGACCACGAAAATCGACAACAGGTAGAACACGCCGATGCGCCAAATCACCGAACGCGTGGCCTTGGCAATGTTCTGCGACGGGTTGTCGGATTCGGCGGCGGCGATGGTGACCGCTTCAGTACCAATGAAGCTGAACATGATGGTGATGAACGCGCCGACTACCGCCGACAGGCCGTTGGGGGCGAATCCGCCATGCTCGGCCATCAGTCCGCTCAGTCCGCTGACTTCCCGATCGGGCACCCAGCCCATCAGCACGGCAAAACCCACGCCGATGAAGCCGATGATCGCCACCACCTTGGCCATGGCGAACCAGAATTCGAATTCGCCGTACTTGGAGACACTGAACAGATTGGTGATCACCAACGCAATGATCGACACCAGGGCGAACAGCCAGGCATCGATCTGGGGAAACCACTGGTTCAACACATGGCCGGCGGCCAGTGCTTCGATAGGGATCACCAGCACCCAGAACCACCAGTAGAGCCAACCGATGGTAAAGCCCGCCCAACGTCCGATGGCCTGGTCGGCATAGGTGGAGAACGAACCGGTGTCCGGGTTGGCCACCGCCATTTCACCGAGCATGCGCATGACCAGAACGACGAGCAGGCCGGAGAAGAGATAGGCCAGGAGGACGGCCGGCCCGGCAGCTGCAATGGCATGTCCTGAGCCAACGAACAAACCGGCGCCGATGATACCGGCGATTGACAGCATTGTGACGTGACGAGGCTTGAAGCCCTGCGCCAATTGGCCACTCGAATCCTTGGAGTTCGGGCTAATCATTGGTTTTTTTTTTCTCTACTGATCGACATTTAAGCGAATTGATAGGGGCACAGATCATCATCATTGTTGCCTGCCGGGCTTCCTGAAGGAGGCACCCTTCAAACGCTGCAGTTCTTATCAAACCCATCATCGCGATGTGGTTATTTCGATAAAAAGATGCGCCACCTTACCCGGCTTGTCCGATGATTCAATTACCTGATCACGCCACCTCCGTGTCTGATATCGACATATGAATACATTGTGTTCGCGGTTAAAACCAGTCAGTCACTAAGTGGCCAAAGGCAGTCATCTCCTGTTCGTTGAGAGTTCTTTTAATAAAGTAGCGTCGATCCTCGTGTTGGCGCCGATGCCGAATACACCCAGTTGCCGAGATGTCACTGACCCAGTCTGATTCCTCACAAATCGATGCCTGTGCTGGAATTGAGCTGATTTGGAGGTGGGTCGGTCTTGCGTCGGCACGTGGTTCAATTCGGCATCGGCGTCAACAAGGGCGTTTATTTCCACCAATACTCGATCTGAACCCCTACGTTGGAGCCTTGCAAGTCTGTACCAAACGCACCGGTATCAGACAGAGCCGATCCCGGAGATTGCAAGCTGGCGGCGCGTTGCGCAGCCTTGTTCCAGGTAGCGTAGGTGTAATACAGACGAAATTCCGGCCTGTCCCAGAATCCCGGGCCCTTCGGTGACCAAGTCGGCGCGATGGTGTACTTAGTGAGTTTTCGGGTACCGTCTGCGGCTTCAACCTGGTCGCGCCCAACTTCGGTGATCAACTTGAACTGATCCGTGAACGCATAAATTGGCCGAACACCAATGGATAACCAGTTCTGATCATCACCTTCAGGGCGCGTGTCTTTTTGATAGACCAGTTCAACTTGACCACTGAAAGCATGAGTCAACTGCCAATCGAAAAACTCCACGAGCCTCCAGCTCTTGTTGCTCTCATCCAACGTGGTATCACCGGTGTAGCCCAATGCGGTGCCTGGCCCTCGGCCGTATTGAACAGCGAACTTGTTGACTCCGCCCAGAAACGCAACCTGCTTGTGCTGGGCAACCACCGACCAGCCCTGATGAGCATCCTCACGGCTCGGCTTGTCCAGATAACTGACGCCCAGTTGAACCTCGCCACCGGGATTTGTGTTGAATCCGCTGACGGTCACATCATGCCGGGTAACGAAATCCTTTTGGAAGACGTTGTCCTTGCGTGAGAGCACGTAGCTGTATTTCAGATCTCCCAATGTGACCTGGTCGAACCCAAAGCCCGTTGAGCTTTGGTTCCAGTAGAAGTAGTCGGAAATATTGATGTCGTTTCGGTTGTAGTAACGACGGCCCGCCCAGAAAGAACCGCCATTCAATGCCGGCATCTTGCTCCACTCTGCGTAGAGCTGACTCATCCGCGTATAGCCGTGCTCTCCGTCAAATTTGGGGGCATGGCCATACTCGTTGTTAAACTGTGCCATGCCTTCAACGCTAAGCGTTGAGCCGTCGTCCAGTGAAAGCAGATCCTGGCGCAAATCCAGCTCCAGATACTGCTCACATTCGTTGCCAAGGCGATATTTAGACTGCGCGCCGGGTAGCTGAAAACACGACTGTGTCCCTCCTTGAGTCGAATCTCCTACTCCGGTTCTGTAGTAGCCGCTGAAGTCTGTTGAATACGCATCAACGGGCAGAAAACCGGCAGCAAAAGACGCACCCAGAACTGCACTGAGAGTTTTAACGTTCATTCATGACACCTTTTGTTTTTTATATTTATTGGACAAGGTCAATAATGCGAGCTAGCACGCTAGCTCCACACACAAGTTCCCGAACGGGAAATAAGTTAAATCGAATAGAGAACGCACCGTATCGCCTGAGCCAAAGCATGAGAAAAATCCATGCAGTGCCAGGCGGAGTGACGAGGGTAAGCAAGCGATTACTTAACCAATAAGTTAGTTAGCCCTCCTTAAGTTTTAGCCTTTGGAGTGTATTTTCAGGCCATGCACTTGGAAGCCCAAACTACCTTAACCACGATGACGTCCTCGGAAGAAATCTATAAGGCCTTGCGTCGAGGAATCATCTGCCGGTTCCGCGTCATAGCGAGTCAGAAGGTTGTAGACGCTGTTGCCTAGCTCCTTGCCCAGTTCCACGCCCCATTGATCAAACGAATTGACTCCCCAAATGACACCCTGGACAAAGACCTTGTGTTCATAAAGGGCGATCAGCGCCCCAAGGCTATGTGGATTGATGATCTCAAGAGCAACGGTATTGCTTGGGCGGTTTCCGGGGATCACCTTATGCGGCGCCAGTCGTTCGATCTCACCGGATGAAAGGCCTTTGGCTTTTAGCTCTGCCTCAGCTTCAGCGCGGTTTTTGCCTCGCATCAGCGCTTGGCTTTGAGACAAACAATTGGCGTACAGCCATTCCTGATGGTCAGCCACTGGGTTGTGGCTGACCACAGGCACAATGAAGTCAGCTGGAATTAGAGGTGTCCCTTGATGCAACAATTGGTGGTAAGCGTGCTGTCCGTTACATCCCACGCCACCCCAGATTACCGGGCCTGTGGTGTAGGAGACTGGCGTGCCGTCATGACGAACACTTTTGCCATTGGACTCCATGTCCATCTGCTGCAGATGTTTAACGAAGTTGCGCAGGTTATGGTCATAGGGCAAGAACGCATAGCTTTGCGCACCCCAAAAGTTGTGATACCAAACGCCAAGTACCGCTAAAAGAACGGGAAGGTTCTGTTCCAATGGTTCATTCAGGAAATGTTGATCCATAGCGTACGCGCCGGACAGCAGTTCCTTGAAGTTGGCGATGCCAATGGCCAGAGCAATCGGCAGGCCAATTGCCGACCATAGTGAGTAACGGCCACCGACCCAGTCCCACATAGGAAAAATGTTTGCTTCACGGATGCCGAAATCCAGCGCGGCTTGACGATTACTCGTCACCGCAATGAAGTGGCGATATAGCTTCTCTTCCGTCCCGCCCTTGGCCAGGTACCAGCTTCTACAAGCTTGCGCGTTCTTCAACGTTTCAAGGGTACCGAAGGTTTTGCTGGAGATGATGAACAGCGTTGTTTCTACGTTCAGATCGGCCGTAACCTCTCGGAATTCATTGCCGTCGATGTTAGCCAGGTAATGGCACCGCACCCCATGCCGAGCGAAGGGCGCGAGTGCTTCAGAGACAAGCTCAGGGCCCAGAAATGAGCCACCAATACCAATATTTACGACATCAGTGATGACCTTGTCGTTGTAACCACGCCAAAGATGACTATGGATACGACTCACAACGTCAGTCATCTGCGCCAGGGCACCATGCACATCGCGCATCAAATTGCGGTCATCGACCATCAAGGGTTCCCCCACTGGTCGCCGCAGCGCGGTATGCAGCACAGGACGCCCCTCGGAACAGTTGATTTTTTCTCCACTGAACATGGCATGCGCTGCCTGCTCCACGCCAGCCTCGCGAGCAAGGTTTACAAGCAATGAACGCGTCTCGTGAGTGATCAGGTTTTTGGAGTAATCCAGAAACAGCCCGCAGCCCGCCAGGGAAAAGTCCTGAAAGCGTTTACTGTCATCTCGAAAGGCATCGCGCATACTAAAGTTTTTCATGCTCTCCCGATGGTCGAGCAGATTGCGCCATGCCGGCAATGCAGTCACATCACTCGTTTTGTTGTAGTTATTCATGCCCAGTCCCTCTTTGCCAATACGGCCTGCGCCGTCTGAACCAACGATTCTAATGTGGAGGTTTTTTGCTTTCGCGAACGCACAAGTGCCCAGCAGCGATACGCGCTACAGTTTTAGTGACTACCCTTTATCGGACTGCGCCCACCAGATCGGCGCGCCCATGCAAACATGCACGACAAATAAAAACGAGCTACTGATCGTTCAGTTTAAAAGTTACTCAGGCGGCTGGACTTGGAAAAACAATTGCAATAATTCACGTCCGCAACCGCCAGATCATCAGGATAAATGCCTGAGTACTATTATTTGGGAAAGCCGCAAGAGTCTCGCTGAATTAAAGAGGGTTTCAATCGAAGCGTCTGGCATCGTCCTTCCGGTTGCTTGATACGCTTCAATAGAAGCTTCACCGCCTGTGCTCCAAGTTCCTCGAGAGGTTGCGCCATAACGGTCAGTCGGGGGCTAAAAGCATCCGCCCAATCGAAATCGTCAAAGCCGACCAGCGCGATGTCCTTCGGCACTTCAAGCCCTGCTGCACGCAGGGCCTGCATAGCAC
>NZ_JBFUHY010000125.1:0-7169 GCF_056402155.1 Pseudomonas sp. P4_C1 | reverse complement strand
GGCTCATCACTTCGCTGCCCGTACCGCTGCCCAACAGGATGGGTAACAGGCCTGCAATGATGACGGCCACGGTCATGGCCTTGGGGCGAACCCGCTGCACGGCACCTTCACGAATCGCCGCCACCAGTCCGCGCTCAGAGCTGTCGCCGAGGTCTTCACGTTCGGCCCAGGCATTCTTCAGATAGAGCAGCATGATGACGCCGAACTCGGCAGAAACACCGGCCAAAGCGATAAAGCCGACTCCGGTGGCGACCGACAGATTGAAGCCCAACAGATAGAGGAACCATGCCCCGCCAGTCAGTGCGAATGGCAGAGTGGCCATGATCAGCAAAGCCTCGTCGAATCGGGCGAACGTCAGGTAGAGCAGCACGAAAATGATCAACAGCGTGGCCGGCACCACCAGTTTGAGGCGTGCGTTGGCCCTTTCGAGAAACTCGAACTGCCCGGAGTAGCTCAGGCTCATGCCCGGTTGCAACTTGACCTGTTCATCGACGACCCGACGCAGATCGGCAACCACCGAGGCAATGTCCCGACCGCGGACATCGATGTATACCCAGCCTGAAGGTCGTGCGTTTTCGCTCTTGAGCATCGGCGGACCGTCACTGACCTTGACCTTCGCCACCGTGCCCAGGGTGATCTGACTACCCAGCGGGGTGTAGATCGGCAGTTGCTCCAGGGCGCCGAGCGAGTCGCGCCACTCTCGTGGGTAACGTACGTTGATCGGGAAACGTGCAAGCCCTTCAATGGTCTCGCCGACATTTTCACCACCGATGGCGCCAGCGACGATGGACTGCACATCGGCGATGTTCAGCCCATAACGGGCGGCGGCCTTGCGGTCGATATCCACGTCGATATAGCGGCCGCCGGTCAGTCGCTCGGCCAGCGCCGAACTGACGCCGGGCACGTCCTTGGCCACTCGCTCGATCGCCTGTGTCGCGGCATCGATCTGCGTCAGGTTGGTGCCGGCGACTTTCACGCCGATGGGACTCTTGATCCCCGTGGCAAGCATATCGATGCGGTTACGAATCGGCGGTATCCAGATGTTGGTCAGACCGGGCACACGCACCACACGGTCCAGTTCCTCCACCAGTTTTTCCTGGGTCATGCCTGGACGCCATTGCTCATGCGGTCTGAACTGGATCGTGGTTTCGAACATTTCCAGAGGCGCCGGATCTGTCGCGGTTTCAGCGCGACCGGCCTTACCGAAAACGTGCTCGACTTCTGGCACGGTCTTGATCAGGCGGTCAGTCTGTTGCAGCAGTTGCGCCGCTTTTTGTGCCGACAATCCCGGCAGTGCAGAAGGCATGTAGAGCAGGTCGCCCTCATCCAGCGGGGGTAGAAATTCGCCACCCAGGCGAGACATTGGCCATAGCGCACTGACAAAAACCAATAGCGCCACCAGCAGAGTGATCTTTGGTCGACGCAAGACCGCGTCCAGAGCCGGCTGATAGATCCGAATCAACCACCGGTTCAACGGGTTCTGTTGCTCACCGGGAATTCGCCCCCGAATCCAGTAGCCCATCAGCACTGGCACCAGGGTCACCGACAATCCCGCCGCTGCGGCCATGGCGTAGGTCTTGGTGAAAGCCAATGGGCCGAAAAGGCGTCCCTCCTGAGCTTCCAGGGTGAACACTGGAATGAACGACAGGGTGATGATCAACAGACAGAAGAACAGCGCTGGTCCCACTTCCGCCGCAGCTTCAGTCATCACATGCCAATGATGTTCACCCTTCAGCTCTTCGCCGGGATGGGCCGCATGCCAGGCCTCGATCTTCTTGTGGGCGTTCTCGATCATCACCACCGCGGCGTCGACCATGGCGCCGATGGCAATGGCAATCCCGCCCAGGGACATGATGTTGGCGTTGATGCCTTGGTAACGCATGACGATGAAGGCAATCAACACACCAACAGGCAGCGAGATGATCGCCACCAGCGATGAGCGCAGGTGCCAGAGGAAGATCCCGCAGACTAACGCAACGACGATGAACTCCTCGATGAGCTTGTGGCTGAGGTTTTCCACCGCACGGTCGATCAGCTTGCTGCGATCGTAAGTGGTGACGATTTCCACGCCGGCCGGCAGACTGCTTTTCAGTTCGTCGAGTTTGGCCTTGACCGCAGCAATGGTCTGGCGAGCGTTCTTGCCGCTACGCAAAATCACTACGCCGCCGACCGCCTCCCCTTCGCCGTCGAGTTCGCTGATGCCACGCCGCATTTCCGGTCCCGACTGAAGGGTGGCGACATCGCCAAGGGTCACTGGAACACCGCCCGCACCGAGCTTGAGCGGGATCGCCCGAAAGTCATTGAGCGTTTTCAGGTAGCCAGAAGCCCGCACGATGAACTCGGTCTCTGCCATTTCCAGCACGGCACCACCGGTTTCCTGGTTGGCTTTGCCGATCGCCTCGGATACCTCGGCCTGAGTGATGCCGAGGCTGGCCAGTTTGAGCGGATCAAGCTGCACCTGGTACTGCTTGACCATCCCCCCCACGGTGGCCACCTCCGCTACATTGGGCAGAGTCTTGAGTTCGAACTTGAGGAACCAGTCCTGAAGTGCGCGTAGCTGTGCCAGATCGTGTCCGCCACTGCGATCCACCAGTGCGTACTGGTAGATCCAGCCCACTCCCGTCGCATCCGGCCCCAACGCCGGCCTGGCACTGGCCGGCAACCGACTTTGAATTTGGCTCAGGTACTCCAACACCCGCGAGCGAGCCCAATACAAGTCAGTGCCGTCTTCAAACAGCACGTAAACAAAGCTGTCGCCAAAGAACGAGTAACCACGCACGGTCCTGGCGCCCGGCACCGAGAGCATCGTGGTGGCCAACGGATAGGTCACCTGATTCTCGACAATCTGCGGCGCTTGTCCCGCAAAGGGGGTACGGATGATGACTTGAACATCGGAGAGATCCGGCAATGCATCGATGGGCGTGCTCTGCACCGACCAGATGCCCCAAGCCGTGACAAACAGCGTCGCCA
The DNA here is from genome assembly GCF_056402155.1 of Pseudomonas sp. P4_C1. Taxonomy (NCBI): domain Bacteria; kingdom Pseudomonadati; phylum Pseudomonadota; class Gammaproteobacteria; order Pseudomonadales; family Pseudomonadaceae; genus Pseudomonas; species Pseudomonas sp. P4_C1. Next base: position 4,199 of record NZ_JBFUHY010000125.1, on the reverse strand, counting down.
GCAGTACCAGRAAACGATTGGCCACTGACCAACGAATAAGGGCGGCGATCATGGTTGAACTCCCGATTTATCCAGGCGCTCGACCCGCAAGCCATCGTCAGTCTGGCTCACAGCGATCCGTACCTTGTCACCCGCTTTAAGGCCCTGCATCAGCGCCGGATTGGCGAGTGGGAACGTCATCGTCATGCCAGGCATGCCCAGTGTCTTGAAAGGACCATGGGCGAGCGTGACTTCTTTATCGTTGATCTCAACGATCTGCCCATCCGCCTCATGCAAACTGGCGGCTGCTCCACTGGGTGGCGACTCTTGCTCCGAATTAGCAACAATGCCCTTGAGACTGGCTTCCGAATCGAGGAGGAACTGGCCAGACGTAACCACCTTCTGGCCTTCTTCCAGGCCTTTCAAGATCGCCGTCTTGCCATCGCTTTCCTGCCCGAGTTGCACCTCCACTGGGCGGTAGCGGCCCGCATCTTCGGCGAGCATCACCAGGGCACGTCGGCCAGTGCGAATCACCGCTTCGCTCGGCACCCACAATACACTTTGCTCAGTTGTACGATTCAGGCGGACCTGCGCTGTCAAACCTGGTCTCAGGCGCCCATCTGGATTGGGCAGTTCCACCCGCACACGAAGCGTGCGGCTGTCCGGATTGGTCTCGGGCAAAATCGCGCTGACCTTGCCACTGAGCGTTGCCCCTGGAAAAGCTGGCAAGCGCGCCTCGACTGCCTGACCCACGGTGATAGCTCCGGCATCCGATTCCGGAACGGCCACGGCCAGCCAGACACTGCTCAAGCCATTGACGCGTGCCAGAGTGTCGCCAGCCGCCACGGTCATACCCGCACGTACGTTCAACTCTTGCAGCACGCCGCTGATGGGGCTGGTGAGGGTCAGGTTCGGCTGGACTTTGCCACTGCGCTCTACCTGGGTGATCAGCGCAGCCGGCATCCCTGTGAGCCTTAGTCGCTGGCGGGCCGCAGCCAGCAGGTCGGCATCACCGTTGCGCTTGAGGGCAAGGAACTCTGTCTGAGCGGCCGCCCACTCCGGCACCAGGATATCCGCCAATGCCGCGTTGGCATTGAGCACATCACCGGGTGCATGGGCATAGACCCGCTCCACAAAGCCCGGGGTGCGTGCCTGGATTACCGCGACATCCCGTTCGTTGAACGCCAGGACACCTGTCACGTCGAGACTGGACTCAAAATTTCCACGAGTGACAGTCGCAAAACGCAGACCGAGATTCTGAGTCAGGCCTGGATCGATACTGACCGTCGCACGGTCACTACCTCCATTGGCGTACTGGGGGACCAGTTGCATGTCCATGAAGGGGGACTTGCCCGGCTTATCGAATTTTTGCTGCGGGTACATGGGGTCATACCAATACAGTGCCTTGCGTTCGTCCGGCGAATTGAGTTTCTGCTCCTGGGCCGCAACAGGTACCGCGCTCATGCGCTGGTGAGCGAACCAGTAGCCACCGGCAACACCCAATGCCAGCGAAATGCCAACCAGCCATGCCCCGTTCCATTTTGTAAGGTTCATTGGCTGGACTCCCCATAAGCAAAATACAGACGCGCACTGGTCAGCGCTCGCTGCTCCTCCACGTCGATCTGTTTGAGTCGGGCTTCGATGAGTTCACGTCGGGCGGCCACAACGGCGTTTAAATCGCCTTTGCCGGCACGGTAGCTGGCCATGCTGAGTTCGACCTTTTCCCTGGCCAGCGGCAGCAGGCTTTCCTGGTTGCGGCTTACCGCACGATTCAGGCGTGCATAGTCAGCCAGTTCGTTTTCCAGTTGCTGAGTGTGCTCGCGTGACAGGGCTTCGCGCTCAGCCTCAAGCTGGCTGAGTTCAGCCTGTTTGGCTGCGATTTTGGGGTTTTGCCGGGAGTCAGGAAACAGCGGCAAGTCCCAGGACAATTGCACGCTGACCATGTCGCCGAACTGGCGATCGCGATGTTGATAGTCAAGCTCCCAACTCCAGTCTGACTTTTTCTCAGACTCGGCTTCACGGACCTTGGCTTGCGCTTCGCGGGTCATCGGCGCAAACGCTGTCAACTCGGGGTGGTGTTGCAGTTTATGGGCGTAGCTTGAGGAATCGATAGGCCACTGCGGCAAGCTGCCCACAGGCTTGTCGTTGGCGGCGGAGCCAATCCAGCGTTTGAGGGCCGCTCGGGCCTGCGCTCTCTGGAGAATCAGATCGTCCTGTTGCTCCGCCAGTTGGGCCGCTTCTTGCTTGGGCGTCACCGCATCGGCGGGTTGAGCGCGGCCACCTGCAATCCGGGCCCGGACGGTATCGGCCAGCAGGCGGTTTTCTTTGTAGAAGTCCTGGAACAGCGCATCTTTGCGCTCGACCGAGTAGCTGCTGATCCAGGCCAATGCCGTGGATTGGCGTACGTTCAGTCGTGCAACCCGACGCYCGGCGGCAGCGCGATCAACGCCGGCGTTGGCGACCTCGATGCGAGCTTTGCGTTTGTCACCGTTGGGCATCTCTTGCCTGACCCCGACCATTTGCATGGTCATGAAGTCGTCGTTGATGCTCCAGCGATCCGGGCCGCCGATGGGGTAGTTCTGCACACCTGCCAGCAACTTGGGGTCAGGTAATTCACCCGCGGGTATAGCCGCACTGCTGGCAGCTTGAATCTTTGCATCTTGTGCAGCCAGCGACGGCGCATTGTTTTCGGCCAGCCGCAGCGCTTCATCGAGTGTCAATGCGCCAGCGAAGCTCGGCAATGCCAGTACGCTAACCGCCAGACCGGCCACGAGGGACCAACCTGTGCAATAGCACTTGGAGTTCATGTCTACGATTCCTGTGATCATCCACTGCAAGCGTCAAAAGAAATGCGCGCAGCTATGCCATCCCGCTAAAACGGAATGAGGCTCAATGTGGGACAGGAATCAAACGCGAGGCGGTCGCCATACCCCGGAAGGGGTCGGTACAGGCATGGAATCGCTGGAAGAGGAAAGCACTACAGGGCTGAACAACGTGACAGGAGGCTTGTCGATCGAGACTTGCAGCATACCGCCAGTCTTGCACTCCTGGCCCGGCTTGCAGGGTTTGCCGTGCTCGGTCGGGCTTTTCATATCGTTGCAGCAGTCCATCCCCATATCGTCCATCATCGCCATGCCCATCGTCTTCATCGGGCAAGGTTCTGTCGGTGCCTGAACGCCCGCCATCCCGCTGAGGGGAAGCGCCAGGCTAATCACGAAAATGAAGCAAAACCGCAGGTAGCGTTTCATGGGGTTGGAGTGTAGCCGTCAGAAATAGTACTAACAATCAATTGAACGCACGCGCTCGGTTGCCTTGCGCAAGGCGTTGATATCAGCGAATCCGGATTAAGCCAGCATTACTGACACAAAATGCAAGGTGATCCTGTTCGCAGGCAATGCTAACGCTGCTGCCCCCCGATAACTAATGGACAATTGAGTGAAAAGAGAAAGGGAGGGCATCCATGCCCTCCCCTCCGCGGTCCACGCTCCCTGCGACAGTACTGACCAGGACCTCAAGTGGCCAGAATGAAGTCCGTCTGATCAACGGCCGCGCTGCTGACACCCACAAGGCGGATGGAGTCCGCTCCGATCCCGACCACCGTGTCCGCCCCGTCTGCCGTTATGGTCAGGCTGGGAGCGAACGTCGCGCTGGTGATCCCCATCGGCCTGAGATCGAGCAAGTCCTGTCCTGCGGCCGCATTGGCTCCGAAGTTCAGGATCGTGTCGTTGCCGAAACCCGCGGCACCAAACACGAACGTATCGTTGCCGGCCACGCCGCCACTCATCACGTCGTTACCCCCAGCGCCGACGAGGAAGTCGTTACCTGCCCCCCCCACGATCGTGTTGGCCAGCTCGTTGCCAGTGCCCACAAAGTTGCCGTTGCCGCCGAAAAACAGATTCTCGAGGTTGGCATCCAGGGTGTAGCTCGCGAGCGAGGTCCAGATCGTGTCGCTGCCGCCACCGGCGTTCTCGCCTACCACGTCCCCAAGGTCGGTGACTTCATAGATATCGCTGCCGGCACCGCCTACCATCGTGTCGGCACCGCCGTTACCGATGAGAAGGTCGTTACCCGCTCCGCCCACGATCATGTTGGCCAGCTCGTTGCCGGTGCCCGCAAAGTTGCCGCTGCCGCCGAAAAACAGATTCTCGACGTTGGCACTCAGGGTGTAGCTCGCGAGCGAGGTCCAGACCGTGTCGATGCCGGCACCGGCGAGTTCGACC
>NZ_JBFUHY010000124.1:0-7591 GCF_056402155.1 Pseudomonas sp. P4_C1 | reverse complement strand
GTGCAATCACTGGCCGCGCGCTAAACTGCAGGAAAGGCACTCGTGAGCTTGTTTGACAAGCTGTCAGTCAGTTACTAGTGTCATTTGGATCCAAAAATATTCCATCAATCAGGGTGCGTTTAGTGACACAAAAGCCCAACCCTCTCAGCAGTATCAAGGTCAACGGGCCAATTCCCGCACATCTGGCACGCTCGGTGATCGAAGAAACCCTGCGCGCGGCCATACTCGACGGGCGCATTCCTTGCGGTGCGGCCCTGCGCCAGCAAGACCTCGCCGACCTGTTTGGCGTCAGCCGCATGCCAGTACGCGAGGCCTTGCGCCAGCTCGAAGCGCAATCGTTGCTCAACGTGATTGCCCACAAGGGCGCCGTGGTCGCGCCACTGGTCCAGGGCGACGCCGTGGAAACCTACGCGCTGCGCATCCTGCTGGAATCCGAAGCCCTGCGTCTCTCGGTGCCACTGCTCCAGGACGGAGATCTCGAACAGGCTGCCCGTTACATCGACGAACTCGAAACGCAAAGCGACTACACCGAAATCGGACGGCTCAATCGCCTGTTCCACATGGCACTTTACAGCCGGGCGCCCAATCGCCGGCTGTTGAAACTGGTCGAAGACGGCCTGATCGAAGAAGAGCGGTTCCTGCGTTTCAACCTGGAAGCCATGGGCCTGGGCAAATTGTCCCAGGACGACCACCGGGCACTGTTGCGGGCCGCCGAAGACCGGGACGTCGAACGCTCGGTGGAACTGCTCGAACATCACCTGAGCCGAGGGGTCGAGGTCATTACGCGCTACCTCGACAGCCCTGAAGTACAGACCAAAAACACGTCGAAGTAACCTGCAGCGGCAAGTCCGGGGAGGCACACCGAAAGGTTCGCCTCGCTTGCCGCACATTCCTGCGAATGTGCACCGCGAATAATTTGATTACAAACCCCCTGCGCTCATACCACACCACCCTCGCGACGCCATACCGCAACTCAACGCCTTGCCACCTTCAAACCTGACCATCGCAACGATTGCGTGATGCCTCAGTAATGGCGGCCGCCTTGATTTGCGCCCACTCTGGGTAACCAAGACACAATAAAACGGGGGACTCGCCGAGCGAATGGCGTAAGCCCCCGCCCCAAGAAGCGAAGGAAGGAGCCTCATTACGGGAACGGAAGGATCGGCATCACTCGCGACCTGCTTCCACCCCCTCAGACACCCTCAACGACGCCCGATAAAAAGTTACTTCGAGTGAGGCATTCACTCTTTATTCAATTCTGACTTATATAGGCCGGAAGGAGTAACTACGCCCAAATAAAACCAATATAAAAAGTTTTATTGGAACTTATCACCCTTCAAAAAGTTAAATATTAAAATAATATCGAAACAACTTGATCGACACTTTATATGTGTATTAGTTTTTCTTCGCTGCCAGCCACAAGCGGCAGCGACGCCTTGTTTATTCGGCATCTACAGCACTGAAAAAGATCAATTCGATTGAGGTACCCGCTCGCCGGGAGAAAACTTCAAGCGAACTTCGGTGCTTGATTACTTCTCACCTCAACTCACTTACAGGCTCATCCATGAAACCAACTAAAGAACGTCTTACTCAAAAAAAAACCGAACTTAGCGAACATCCGATTTTCTCTGAAATACATTCGCTTGCGGTCCTGCGACGCTTCATGGAAACCCACGTGTTTGCCGTATGGGACTTCATGTCGCTGACCAAGCGCCTGCAACAGGAGCTGACTTGCGTGCAACTGCCCTGGTTGCCGCCACAGGATCCCCAGGCAGCGCGGTTGATCAACGAGATCGTGCTGGGTGAGGAGTCGGATGACCGCCCGGCCCAAGGTCATTACAGCCACTTCGAGTTGTACCTGGATGCAATGCGCGAAGTCGGCGCCTGCACCGTTGCCATCGAACGCTTCGTGACCCTGCAGCAAGAAGGCGTGAGCTACGACGTGGCCTTGCAGAGCGTCAACGTCGATCCGGCGGCCGCAAATTTCGTTCGCCATACGCTACACACCGCACTGCATGCGCCGGGTCACAGTGTGGCGGCGGCGTTTCTGCACGGCCGCGAGAGCGTTATCCCGCGGATGTTCCAGCGCATCCTCGACGATTGGGGCATCGGCATCGAGCAGGCGCCGACCTTCCGTTACTACCTCGAGCGACACATTGAAGTCGACTCCGAGGACCACGGCCCGGCAGCGGAAAAGCTCCTGTCGCGGCTGGTCGATAGCGACCCGCAACGGCAGGAAGACGTGTACGCCAGCGCCATCGCTGCCGTGGAAAGCCGTATCGCCCTGTGGGACGGGTTGCGCCTGAGCATGAACGAATCCGTCACGGAGGTGAGCGCATGAACGCCGCCGACTACCAATCCTTCGCCGACGCCTGGGAAAGTCGCGCGACCATCCGCACACGCCCGCGCCGTGTGCTGGAGAACGACGACAAACTGATCTACCCCTTGAGCCGCCAACCCTTGGTGCTGAGCGAAACCTTTCTGCGCGAATGCCCGGAACAGCGCGACTTCGCCCTGGTACAGACGCTCTACAAGTTCATCAACGATGTGGTGATTTTCGAAACCGAGATCGTCGACAAAACCGCCCGCAGCATCGCCAAGAATCGCTTCGCGTTCGAGTTCCCGTTCGCCTGCCGCTACGACGCCATGACGGTTGTGGTGGACGAGGATTACCACGCACTGGTGGCGATGGATTTCATGCAACAAACCATCGCGTTGACCGGTATCACCCCCATTGAGTTGCCGGATGAGATCGAGCTGAGCCGGGCGATACCGGCGGCCGTGGCGCTGGCACCGGAGCACCTGCGCAGCGCTGTAGAACTCATTTGCGTGGCCATCGCCGAAAACACGGTGACCGGTGATGTCGCCGCGTTCGCCAAGGACGACACGGTCAAACAATCGATCAAGGGCCTGATGGCCGATCACCTGCTGGACGAGGGGCGCCACTCCGGTTTTTGGGCGCGGCTGGTACGCATCTACTGGCATACCGCAAGTGCAGGCGACCGCCAGTGCATCGCGCAGATCCTGCCGGTGTTCATTGGCCATTACCTGACCAACGACATCCAGAAATCCTTCGACTTCCGCTTGATCGACGCACTGCAGATCAACGATGTGGCGCGGCGCGCACTCAAGAACGAAATGTCGGCACTGGCCTTTCCGATCAATCGCCATCACCCCCTGGTGGCCAACATTGTGCGGTTTTTCCACAGCAGTTCGCTGCTCGATGCGCCGTGCGTACAGACCGCCCTCAGCGACTATCTGGTTTGACGAGGAGCCCATCATGAGACGTCTCGACATTTTGCTCACCGGACAAAGCCAGGCCCTGACCAACCTGGCGCTGGAACTCGAACAACACGGTCACTCACTGACGCGGATCTGCGCGCTCGACGATATGCCTGGACAGGCTGACCTGCTGATCGACGATGGCACACTGTTTCAGTACATCGGGGATGCGCCACGACTGACAATTCAATTGGGTCTCGGCCGGCAGCAGGCGTCCGGCCTGCCATCGCTGGACGTGTTGTGCTGCCACGGCTCAACGCTGCTGACCCGTGTACCCATTGCCGATGAACCGTCGGGTAATGGCCAGGCGTTGCGTATGCAGGCCATGACAGCTCTGGTTGACCACGTGGCGTTGCTGGTCAGCCGCTACTCGCGGGATGTCGACTATTTTCGACACGCCGAACCCGCCGTACCTGCCCGCTTCGAGCGCATCGAGATCCTGCGGTTCCTGGACAGCCTCGCGTTCGTGCATCGCCTCAATGGCAGCGTCGACCCACGGCTGCAGCAACTCGCGCAAACGTCGATGATCGAAAGGCTGGAACAACAATTCATCCAGAGCGCCGACCATCCGGCCTTGAGCATCGCTGGCAACACCCTCGACTATCGCCAATTGCACGCCCACAGCCGCGCCATCCAGCAACGGTTGCAACCGCTGCTGGATCAGCATCAAGGCCCGGTAGTCATCGGGATCTGCCTGCCCAAATGCAATGCGCTGTATGCGGGAATCCTGGCGATCCTGGGCAGCGGCGCGGTGTACTTGCCGCTGGAGCCGAGCCATCCGTTGCAACGTCAGCAGTACATTCTGTCGAATGCTGGCGCGGTATTGTTGCTGCATGACGGCGAGCATCCCCTGGCGAGCCAGATGCCGGGGCTGGATATCAGCCACATCGACGTCCATGACGCAGACCTCACTCAACCGTTGATGCGCCAACGCCCCGACCTCGATGCACCCTGCATGGCGCTCTACACCTCGGGCACCACCGGCCATCCGAAGGGTGTTCTGCTCAGCCAGGCCAACCTCGCGCACTTCATACACTGGTACGCCGACTATGTGCAGCTGACCGGCCAGAGCCGGGTGTTGCAGTTTTCTTCGTTGAGTTTCGACTCATCGCTGATCGACATCTTCCCGACCCTGTTGCAAGGCGCCGAGCTGATCGTGCCCGGTGATGACCAACGCCGCGATCCGCTGCAACTTGTGGAACTGATTCGTCATCGACAACTGACCCACGCCTTTTTACCGCCGGCCTTGTTGAGCATCCTGCCTCTGGAGCAGTTGCAGTGCCTGGATCATGTGATGACCGGCGGCGATGTCTGCGAGCCGTGGGTCATCGAGCAACTGAGCCGTCAGGGCAAGCTCTACAACCTCTACGGGCCCACCGAAGCCACGGTGCTGATTACCGCGCGCAAACTCCAGGCAGGCGACAACAACCGCTCGCTGGGCGCTCCAATCGCCAACAGCCAGGTGTTGATTCTCGATGACGACTTTCAACCGGTGGCCGAACAGACCATCGGTGAGTTGTACATCGCCGGCCCGGGTGTGTGCCTGGGTTACCTGAACAACCCGCAGCAAACCGCCGAGCGCTATCTGGACCTGAACTTGCCTGACGGCCGGACCCTGCGCGTCTATCGCACCGGGGACATGGCGAAGTGGACGGCTGAAGGGATCGAACTCTGCGGTCGGCGTGATAATCAGGTGAAGATTCGCGGCTTCAGGGTCGAGCCGGAAGAGATTGAGCGCTGCCTGCGCGACAGCCAGTTGTACCGCCAGGTTGCCGTGGTCATCGATAGCCAGCGACGGATTCTGGCCTTCCTTGCCCAACCCCGGGAAGACCTCCCCGGCACCGCTCGCCAAGCGTTGAAAGCCCACGCGACACAGCACCTGCCGGACTACATGAACCCCGTTGCATGGACCGAGCTGGCAAGCATGCCGTACGCCAGCAATGGCAAGGTCGACCGCAAGGCGTTGCTGGATCTGCCCGTGAGCGTCACCGATAACCCTTCACGGCGCCTGCCAGTCAACGCCGATGAGGCCCTGCTGCTGGAAATCTGGGCTGAGTTGCTGGAGCTGCCGGCGAGCGACATTTCCACCGACGAAAGCTTYTTCAATCTGGGCGGGCACTCGATCCTGCTATCGCGCATGCTCCTGCGACTGCGCGAGGAATTCGGGCGCAGCATCTCGATCAACCGCTTTATCGAACTGCCCACCATCACCAAACTGGCGACGCTGGTGCGCGGCTCCGGCAGTGAAGAGGTACTGAGCGAACAGGCCCTGCGCGATGCCTTCCGTGAACTGGATATTCAGCCGTTGCCCATCAGCCGCATGGGCGATGTGCACAAGGTGATCATCACCGGCGCCAACAGTTTTGTCGGTGTACATCTCGTCGAGGCGTTGCTGGCATGGGGGGCCAGCGAAGTCGCCTGCCTGGTTCGCGACGGCAATGGGCAATCGGCGGATGAACGCTTTGCCCAGGCGCTGCGGGAGAACCGTCTGGAGCATCTGGATATGAGCCGGGTGAGGGTTTACGCGGCGGACATCACGCGACCGCAACTCGGTTTGGCGCCCGAGGCATACCAGCGACTGGATCGAGAGTTTGGCGCACTGGTGCACAACGCGGCCAACGTCAATCACGTCCTCGATTACGAGTCGCTGGCGCGGGACAACGTCGAGCCGATTTTCGAATGTTTGCGCCTGTGCGAAGGGCGCAGCAAAAAAATCTTCAACTTCGTCTCGACGCTCTCGGCCTCCAGCACGATATCCGCCGACGGCCGAGTGCTCGAGTTGCCGGCCGCAGCGACGCCACCGATCTACATCAAGAACGGCTACAACCTGTCCAAATGGGTCGGCGAGCGCATCCTCGAACGGGCGCGGGAGCTTGGGGTGCGGGTCAATCTCTACCGCCCCGGCAACATTAGCTTCAACAGCCTCACAGGCGTATGCCAGCCGCACAAGAATCGCCTGATGCTAATGCTCAAGGGCTCGATCCAGCTTGGCCAGGTGCCGGAATTTGCCTTGAACTTCGACCTGATGCCGGTGGACTTTCTCGCCCGATTCATCGCCTTCCACGCCAGTCGTTATCAACCGGAACAAGCGGTGTTCAACCTGCACAACCCCGAGCCCTTGAGCTGGGACAACTACGTGGCGTCCTTCCGCGAGGCGGGGCGCGATTTCGCGATGGTCAGCGTCGCCGACTGGCAGCAGCAACTGGGTCGGGTCGACAGCGACAACGCGTTGTTCGGCGTACTGGGGTTCTACCTCAACGGCTTCGAGGAGGACATCGGCGATATCTCGATGATCGGTCACGACAACGCCCAGGCCGGTGTGCGGCTAATGGGCGCGCACTACCCGCAAAAATCCCCGGCGCTGCTGCGTCGCGGCTGCGACTACCTCAAAGAAATCAACTTCATCTGACTCAACCCCAACGGAGCAAAACCATGAGTACTCTGCAACCCGATACCCTGATCAAAAACCCTCAAGGCTGCCACGTGGCGTCCTCGGTGGAGGTTCCCGCCGACGCTGCGCAGGTATGGGCCGTAGTCGGTAACTTTGCCGGCTTCGATCGTTTCATTCCGGCGCTGTCGCACATCGAGATGACCGGTGATGGGGTGTCATCGCTACGTAAAAAGTTTTTCAAAGACGGCAACCTGGTGGTCGAACAACTCAACTCTCGGGACGACCAGGCACGGCACATTACCTGGACCACCATTTACAACACCCTGGGTGTGGCCAATCTGTGGGCAGCGATGAGCGTTGAACCACTGGGTGCGGGCAAGTCCCGAGCCACCTGGACCATCATCGCCGAACCGGCGCATGGAGGCACCGAAGCGCTGCCGGGCTTCAAGGATTTCGTGCAGGGCTTTGCCGATGATGCAATGAACAATGTGCTGAAACTGTTTGCCTAAAATGTGGAAAAACACGTTGTGGAGAGGCTCCGCAATGGGCTTTTCAGTACCCCTGAAACGACAAAACCCCTGTCTGCGTTAGCAGACAGGGGTTTCGGAATTCAATCTTGACGATGACCTACTCTCACATGGGGAAACCCCACACTACCATCGGCGATGCATCGTTTCACTGCTGAGTTCGGGATGGGATCAGGTGGTTCCAATGCTCTATGGTCGTCAAGAAATTCTGTGACCAGCTCGTTAGAACATCAACGCGCCAGTGAAAATTGGTGACTTCTACTAAAACAAAACCCCTACCTGCGTACGCAGATAGGGGTTTCGGAATTTAATCTTGACGATGACCTACTCTCACATGGGGAAACCCCACACTACCATCGGCGATGCATCGTTTCACTGCTGAGTTCGGGAT
>NZ_JBFUHY010000123.1:2500-7900 GCF_056402155.1 Pseudomonas sp. P4_C1 | reverse complement strand
ACGGCGATGAACACCGCGGCCAGGCCGATCATGCTGTGCATGAAGGCGACCAGTTCGGGCATCTTGGTCATTTCAACGCGTTTGGCCATGATCGAACCGGCCGTGCCGCCGATCAGCAGGCCGACGATCACGTAGACGATCCCGTCCTGGGCAAGCTCGGCGCCGAGCTTGTAGATCAGGCCGACCGTGGTGAGGATGGCCAGGCCCATGCCGAGCATGCCGAACAGGTTGCCGCGGCGCGACGTGGTCGGGTGCGAGAGGCCCTTGAGCGCCTGGATGAAGCAGACCGAGGCGATCAGATACAGGGAAGTAACCAGGTTCATGCTCATGCTTGCTGCACCTCGGCCTTGACTGCGGCGGCCTTGGCAGCCGGCGCTTTGGCCGCTTTTTTCTTGAACATTTCCAGCATGCGCCGGGTCACCAGGAAGCCACCAAACACGTTGACCGCGGCCAGGGCCACGGCCAGGGTGCCCATGGTCTTGCCCAGCGGGGTCACGGTGAGGGCGGCGGCGAGCATGGCGCCGACGATSACGATGGCCGAGATGGCGTTGGTCACCGCCATCAGYGGYGTGTGCAGGGCCGGTGTSACGTTCCAGACCACGTGGTAGCCGACATAGATCGCCAGCACGAAGATGATCAGGTTGTAGATACCGTGAGAGATCAGCATGTCTTCCATTGTTTTTATCCTCAGCCGTTCTTGCGCACGATCTGGCCGTCGCGGCACATCAGGCACGCGGCGACGATATCGTCTTCCAGGTTGATCACCAGTTGTCCKTCTTTATCGAACAACAGTTTCATGAAGTCCAGCAGGTTGCGGGCATACAGCGCCGAAGCATCGGCCGCCACGGCGCTGGCCAGGTTGGTCGGGCCCACGATGGTCACGCCATGTTCGACGACCACCTGATCGGCCACGGTCAGCGGGCAGTTGCCRCCCTGGGCGGCCGCGAGGTCGATGACCACCGAACCCGGTTTCATCTGGGCCACGGTTTSYGCRCTCAGCAGCGTCGGTGCCTTGCGGCCGGGAATCAGCGCGGTGGTGATCACGATGTCCGCCTGCTTGGCGCGTTCGTGCACGGCCGCRGCCTGGCGCTGCATCCAGCTGGCCGGCATCGGGCGGGCGTAACCGCCGACACCGACGGCGCATTCACGTTCTTCGTCGGTCTCRTAAGGCACGTCGACGAACTTGGCGCCGAGGGATTCGATCTGCTCTTTCACCGCAGGACGCACGTCGGACGCTTCGATCACCGCCCCCAGGCGTTTGGCGGTSGCGATGGCCTGCAARCCGGCCACGCCGGCACCGAGRATCAGCACGCGCGCCGCTTTCACGGTGCCCGCCGCSGTCATCAGCATCGGCATGAARCGCGGRTAGTGGTGCGCGGCCAGCAACACGGCYTTGTAACCGGCGATGTTGGCTTGCGAGGACAGCACGTCCAGGCTCTGRGCRCGGGAGGTGCGCGGYGCCGCCTCCAGGGCAAAGGCGGTAATGCCGCACTCGGCCAGCTTGGCGATGGTTTCGTTGCTGAACGGGTTGAGCATCCCCACCACAACGGTGCCGCTTTTAATCAGCGCCAGCTCGCTGTYGCTGGGCGCGACCACCTTCAAAATCAGCKCTGCGCCAAACGCGTCATTGGCGCTGCCAATGGTKGCGCCGGCCGCTTCATAGGCACTGTCGACAACGCTGGCATTGACGCCGGCGCCGCTTTGTACAGTGACCTTATGACCCTGGCTGATCAGCTTCTTGATGGTTTCCGGGGTTGCGGCAACCCGTGTTTCACCGGTCTGGGTTTCGAGAGGAACACCAATGTGCACGTCAAATCTCCTGCGTGATCTTGTTGAGTAAACCCAGGCACTACGGATGGTGCGGCTGGGGCGGCCGATCAGCACGATCCCGCCGAATCAGGGCGGGGCGCGGCATTTTGCAGGCGAACTTTGTGCCCTTCAAGGGATTATGACGGGTGACGGAAAATTAACTACAAGTCACCCCGTGACCGAATGTCGCAACCAACCGGCTCTATCCCTTGCAGACCGTGCTTTGCAAGGATTCTGGCCGAAATTGAAGAATTTACACATCGGCCGTATGAATGATGCGGCATCGCTTCGAAATAGTGGCGCAAAGCCGCGTGGTCAGGCGCTTGTGGGGCGTTTGTACGACTTCTCGACACAGTTTGCTGGTATGCGACAAATACGTATATCTGTAGGTCTTTATATTTGCTGACTACGGGGTCAGGTAACGCTAATAGTCCTTTATCCTTCTAGGTTGTAGCTGTGCGCCTGATTTACCAGCCAGTCACGAAATGCCCTCAAAGACGCGGACTCGACCTTTCGCTCAGGAATCATCAGGTAATAAGCCTTGATGCTGGACAGTGCTTGCGGGTTGGCGATCACCAGGCGTTTCTCTTTCAGCTCACGTTGAATCAGGAACGGCGGGATCAGGGCAATGCCCATGTCGTGCATGGCCGCCTGGGCGAGCATGGAGAATAGCTCGTAGCGGGGGCCTGTCATGTCTCGCGGGACATTCAGGTGTTGGGAATCGAACCATTGGCGCCAGGCATAGGGGCGGGTGGTTTGTTGCAGAAGAGGTAGGTCGGCGATTTCGCCGGGCGTCAGACTGGTCTTGTTTCCGAGCAGGTTGGGGCTGCAAACGGGCATCGGATTTTCACCCATCAGCCTGTGGGACTCTGTACCCGACCAATCCGCATCGCCGAAATAGATCGCCGCATCGAAATCAGTGTCGGCAAACAGGAACGGTCGTGTGCGGTTGGTCAGGTTGACCGTCACTTCCGGGTGTTTTTGCTGGAAGTCCTTGAGTCGCGGCAGCAGCCATTGGGTGCCGAAGGTCGGAACCACCGCCAGTTCGATCACATTGGCACCTTGCTGGCCCATCACGGACAAGGTGTCGCGCTCAACGGCATCGAGTTGAGTGGCCACTCGACGGCTGTAGGAGAGGCCGGCTTCCGTAAGCTTGACCCCGCGCCGCGAGCGTCGGAACAGTTCCACACTGAGGAACTCTTCAAGGCTGGCGATCTGTCGGCAAATCGCCCCTTGGGTCAGCGAAAGTTCCTGGGCGGCCTTGGTGAAGCTTTCGTGGCGCGCCGCGGCCTCGAAGCTGATCAGGGCGGTGGTGCTGGGTATCTTTCTGCGCATGTACGTCAACCTCACTAATACATCGCATAAATGCTCTTTTGCGATGTTTCGGAGTGATAAATTAGCACAACACTATGCGAAATCCTCGTTTGCCGTGGCCCCGATCCGGGCCTAGGATCAGTCCACGTTATTTGACCCGATTCGAGAGGACACACTCATGGGCGGTAAAGCTAGCTTCAACTGGATCGATCCCCTGCTGCTGGATCAACAGCTCACTGAAGAAGAACGCATGATTCGCGACACGGCTGCGCAATTCGCTCAGCAAAGCCTTGCGCCGCGCATCCTCGAAGCTTTCCGTCATGAGAAGACCGATCCGGCGATCTTCCGCGAAATGGGCGAAGTCGGCCTGTTGGGCGCAACCATCCCCGAGCAGTACGGTGGCAGCGGCCTGAACTATGTCAGCTATGGCCTGATCGCCCGTGAAGTCGAGCGCATCGACTCCGGCTATCGCTCGATGATGAGCGTGCAGTCCTCGCTGGTGATGGTGCCAATCAATGAATTCGGTACTGAAGCGCAGAAGCAGAAGTACCTGCCGAAACTGGCGTCGGGCGAGTGGATCGGCTGCTTCGGCCTGACTGAGCCTAACCACGGCTCCGACCCGGGTGCGATGATCTCTCGTGCGCGCAAAGTGGAAGGCGGCTACAGCCTCACCGGCAGCAAGATGTGGATCACCAACAGCCCGATCGCCGATGTGTTCGTGGTCTGGGCCAAGGACGATGCCGGCGACATCCGCGGCTTCGTTCTGGAGAAAGGCTGGAAAGGCCTGAGCGCTCCGGCGATTCACGGCAAAGTGGGCCTGCGGGCTTCGATCACCGGTGAAATCGTGATGGACAACGTGTTCGTTCCGGAAGAGAACATTTTCCCGGACGTCCGTGGCCTGAAAGGTCCTTTCACTTGCCTCAACTCGGCACGTTACGGCATCTCCTGGGGTGCGCTGGGTGCAGCCGAGTTCTGCTGGCACACCGCTCGCCAGTACACCCTGGATCGTCAACAGTTCGGTCGCCCGCTGGCCGCCACTCAGTTGATCCAGAAGAAGCTGGCCGACATGCAGACTGAAATCACCATGGCGCTGCAAGGCTGCCTGCGTCTGGGTCGCATGAAGGACGAAGGGACCGCTGCAGTCGAAATTACCTCGATGATGAAGCGCAACTCTTGCGGCAAGTCCCTGGACATCGCGCGCATGGCTCGCGATATGTTGGGCGGCAACGGCATCTCCGATGAGTTTGGTGTCGCGCGTCACCTGGTCAACCTGGAAGTGGTGAACACCTATGAAGGTACTCATGACGTCCATGCACTGATCCTTGGTCGTGCGCAAACCGGCCTCCAGGCGTTCTATTAAGGAGAACGTCCATGGGCGCGCTATCGCATCTACGGGTACTGGATTTATCGCGGGTGCTGGCCGGGCCTTGGGCCGGGCAGATTCTGGCCGACCTTGGCGCCGAAGTGATCAAGGTCGAGCGTCCGGGTAACGGCGATGACACGCGCGCCTGGGGGCCGCCGTTCCTTAAAGACGCTTATGGCGAGAACACCAGCGAGGCCGCCTATTACTTGTCGGCCAATCGCAACAAACAATCGGTCACCATCGACTTCACACGCCCTGAAGGGCAGAAGCTGGTGCGAGAGCTGGCGGTCAAGTCGGACATCCTGATCGAGAACTTCAAGGTCGGCGGTCTGGCGGCCTATGGTCTGGACTATGAATCGTTGAAGGCGATCAATCCGGATCTGATCTATTGCTCGATCACCGGGTTCGGTCAAACCGGTCCTTACGCCAAACGTGCGGGTTATGACTTCATGATCCAGGGGCTGGGCGGCCTCATGAGCCTGACGGGGAGACCCGAAGGTGAGGACGGCGCGGGCCCGGTGAAGGTTGGCGTGGCGCTGACGGACATCCTGACCGGGCTGTATTCGACTGTCGCGATCCTGGCTGCGCTTGCGCATCGGGATCATGACGGTGGTGGTCAGCATATCGATATGGCTCTGCTGGACGTGCAGGTGGCTTGTCTGGCCAACCAGGCAATGAACTACCTGACGACAGGCAATGCGCCTAAGCGCCTGGGTAATGCTCATCCGAATATCGTGCCCTATCAGGATTTTCCTACGGCGGATGGCGATTTCATCCTTACCGTCGGGAACGATGGGCAGTTCCGCAAGTTTGCGGAAGTGGCCGGGCAGCCGCAGTGGGCGGACGATCCGCGTTTTGCCACCAACAAGCTGCGGGTGGCAAACAGGGCAGTACTGATTCCGCTGATCCGTCAG
>NZ_JBFUHY010000122.1:0-7947 GCF_056402155.1 Pseudomonas sp. P4_C1 | reverse complement strand
GATTCATTCCTCTGAGATACAACATGCGCTCTTTCCTCTTTCAGAAGATACAAGCGGCTAGTCGACGCTTGAGCTCAAAAAGGGCTCGGTGAGTCGATCCAATCTTCGTTCATCCAGTTGGCCTGCCAGGAGTATTTCTTTTGCATTTGGATAATGTCGTAAAAGTTGCTTAGCCTGCCGTCGAATTGACCCTGATGCCGCTGCATCTTGCGAAAGCTCGATCAGGAAATCTCGCGTTTGAATAAGCGCTCTCGTGCGTTCGTTCGGCATCGTCATGTTGTACTCCTTCTACGAGCGGGGAATGGTTCAGACCGCTTTGGGCTGGACTGCTTTTTAACCAACGCCTTGCCCCGCCATTTCGTCAGCCTACACCTCAGGACAGCTAAAACAAGCATGGACCCTGACACAAGCTCTGAGCGTCCGCGGTAGAAGGCCTTCAAGCCCCGAGCTTTTCAGGCAGTGAATGGCCGTTTTTGGCCGATTCTGTTGAAAAAGTCGACCATGGTTTGCGCATCGGAAAAGTACGCGTCCGAGATTGAAATCTTTACTTTTGGCAGAGGCTTCCGGACTCGGATTTCACGTAGCAGTGTGCAAAAAAGGCGTTTTAGCCAGTCAATGACCAGGCTGTTTGGGCGAACCGGCTTTTTCAACAGAATCGGCCGTTTTCTGCACCTCGTGACAGGCACAAAACGGCCAAAGGCTGCCGCTCATGCCCAATGAATAGTCAGTGCAGGGAGCAACGCTTTCCAACAGAGATAAGCCCACGATTCAATACAACCGCTGCCGTCCATGATTAGGGAATGAGATTGCTCGTGGAGACTGATTGCTTGCCGGTCGAAGGAGCGATAGCGAGCACTGTACAGGTGAAAGGGTTATGGCAATATGACCCCATGCGTCGTTGAGAAATGCCTCATGCTGGCGCACACAAAGGACGTGAAATGACCTCGCTGGCAGCCCATCTCACCTGGCTTGAGCCCAATGGCACCTATACCTCAGCGTGTGGGCGCTCAATCCCGGTTTATCGATTCAACCACAACGCATTAGATACTTCCATAATGTCGGGTTGGGCAAGACATTTTAGAAATCACTACTGTAGCGACCAAGAACTACGCTACTTAAAAAACCCCTCAAAGACTAATTCAGAATATTTGATCACGGAAAAATTCCCTAGCGAATCGATTGCGCCAGGCCCGAGCATTCGGGCCGGGGATTTCGCAGAGATTCTAATAGCTGACTACCTTCAATATATTAGAAACTACGCAGTCCCTCGAACGCGCTATGATCGGAAGATCATAGCGAATGAATCCAGCAAGGGATCAGACGTAATAGCTTTCAAAAAAAATCCGAACGTAATCAGTGAAAAAGATGAATTGTTAATATTTGAAGTAAAAGCAAAAGCAACTGAAAAGACAAAAATCAACGTCCTGCAGAATGCAATTGATGATTCCATTAAAGATGAAATCCGGATTGCAGAGTCTTTGAACGCTATGCGTCAGAGGTTATATGATCGACAAGATTTTGATGGAGTCGACTTGATAGAACGCTTCCAGCGCGAACCTGATTATCCTTGCAAACGCAAGTATGGCGCAGCTGCGGTTTACACATCGTCATCGCTACACGAGAGCGTGGTATGTACCTCACATGCGGGCAATCACCCTAGTGCCGACAGCCTGGAACTACTCGTAGTGAGTGGGGTTGAGCTGATGTCACTGATTCACGAGCTTTATCGGAGAGCCGCAGATGAAGCTTGAAAATAAGGGGCGTGAAATCCTTGATGTTACACGTGCTAAAGCAAAACAGTATGAATTTGGAATCGAGGAGGAATATCACGTTGAGCTTCCTCAGGATCCTAAGCGGTTGCTTGTGTTCACGATTGGAGTGCTCGGAGAGTTGGCTGCACTTGAATCCCGCCCCTCAGATGAGCGCGAAGAACACAAGCAAGTACTGAAGCAACAATTAGTGCTGGCTGGACAATTTTTTGAATCTTTAAGCCTGTCTCGCCTAACAACCGAAATAGATGAATATCTAAAAATCTTGAGCTCGGCTTCTTATTATCTGGCCGACATGCCAGGCAGTTCACTGGTTCTAGCCAGAGCAGTATCAAAAATTCCCGCAGAGCTGACAGGCAGTAGGCTCGAAAGCTTGTTAGTGTGGCTACTAAAATCCGAGCTGAATGAAAACTTCTTTCTCGCTTCATCAGGGGGGTATAACGACCAGATTCGCAGAACAGCAATGGTTTATCGCGCTTTTATGAATATGGAGGCGGATCTATCAGACGTAGAAGACGAGCTAAATGAGCTCAGAAGTACCGTCTATGCGAGCGGCTCAGATCGTGAGGTGCTGCTGGCCGACACTATCAATGCTCTAATTAAAAGAAAAATCAATAATTCGTCATTGGTCTGCCTACCTAAATACACCGGCCTGGAACAGAGTCGTTGGCACCAAGCGCTTGCAAACGACAAGTTTATGAAGGAGTTTTGGCCTGCACAGCGCTTAGTGGGAAGCCTAGGCGTGCTGAAGGGTGAGTCAGCAGTTATGCAAATGCCCACCAGTGCGGGTAAAACCAAGTCTATCGAGCTTATCATTCGGAGYGGATTTCTCTCAGGTCGTGCAAAACTAGCCGTGATTGTCGCCCCCTTCCGTGCATTGTGCCGGGAAATTACTCAGGGCTTCATGGCATCGTTTGAGCATGACTCTGTCAATATCAACGAGCTTAGAGATGTTACAAGTGTGGATGAGGATGAGCAGGAATTTCTAAAATTTTTGCTTGGCGAAGATTTCAAAGGCAAACACGATCATACTGTAATTGTTTCAACTCCAGAAAAGTTAGTTTACCTGCTTAGGCATGAGCCTTCTCTGGCCAAACAAATTGACTTGCTGATATTTGACGAAGGCCATCAATTTGATAGCGAAAAAAGGGGGGTAACCTACGAGCTTTTGATTGCTTCGCTGAAGAAAACAATACCTGAGAAGGCACAAAAGGTATTGATTTCAGCGGTTATGTCTAATGCAGAAACAATTGGCGACTGGCTGAATGGAGAGTCCAGCCTAAGCATCCAGGGTAGTAATTGGCTGCCATCTATCAAAAGCGTAGCTTTTCTCAGCTGGTTTCACGATATGGGCCAACTGAGTTACCTCCGGCGAGACAATAAACGCGATAGCGGCTTATATGTCCCCAAGATCATTCAACAGTCAAGTCTTGAGCTGCGAGGGAGAGAAAGCAAGGCTCGGTTTTTTCCAACAAAGACCAAAGTTCAGTCAATTTCCTGCTATTTGGGACTCCGACTGTGCCAGCAGGGGCCAACAGCTATATTTTGCGGGGATAAGAGAACAGTCATTAGTCTGTGTTCAACCGTTGTAGATGTGTACAAACGAGGATTATCACTTCCTGCGCCAAGCTCAGTCTCAGACACCGCTGAGCTTCAGAAAATTGCGTTTCTGTCACATCTACACTTTTCCGATCAGCACATTTTTTCTGAAGCTATTCCCCTAGGAGTCTTGCCTCACAGTTCAGCCATTCCAAATGGTCTCAGAATCGCGGTTGAATGGGCTATGGATAAGGGTGCTGGACACCTCGTCATATGCACCTCGACTCTCGCTCAGGGTGTGAATCTTCCAATCAAATACCTTCTAATCTCAAACTTGATGCAGGGTGGTAAAAGGATTTCCACTAGGGAGTTCCAAAACCTGATTGGACGCGCTGGACGGTCAGGTTATCATACTGAAGGTGGAATAATTTTCACTGACCCCAAAATTTACGACAACCGTTTTCACTGGAGAGGACGAGACAAATGGGAGAGAACCCTCAAACTTTTAAACTTTAATAACGCCGAAGAGTGCCTGAGTAGCTTGATGGAAATAGTTCAGCCATTCCCTCTGATTAAAGGTGAAAATGACGTTCTAAATTTCATCTCTAATCCGTTTAGGGAAAGAACATTGTGGCGTGAATGGTGCGAGGAAAGCGGAATCCCTGAGGAAAGCTTTACTGAATTGATGCAAGATTTTGATAAAAAGGAGCAAATCCTTCATTCCATTGAAAGCTATTTCATGTCAATTTTGAAGGATGACAGATCTTTATTATCAACAGAATACTTTCTAGACCTAGCCTACGAAACTCTTGCCTACCATCTTGCGAGCGACGTCGCTAAAGATCAGTTAGTGGCAATATTTGCTGCCATCCACTCAAGATTAAGCGTGATACCAGTAGAAAAATTCTCCTATTATGGACGGACCCTTCTTGGGCTTGATCAGCTTATTTACATCGAAGACTGGATAGCATCTCAACTTTTCGAACTTGAATTTTGTGACTCTCCTCAGGATCTCCTCGAAGTATGCTGGCCCTTAATCACGATATTTTCCAGAAAGAAGATCACCTCTAACATCTATCCGCAGGAGCAAGCGGTAAACATTGCCACTCAATGGTGCAATGAAACTAGTTATGCAGAGATTTTGACTTATGCCAAACTAAACAATTTTTCCGTCAAGGCAAAAAACACTTATTACTCGATTACTCAAGAGCATATTGTAGATTTCTGCTCTGCTCTCTCTTACGATGGAATGTTAATAATAGGAGCTGTCGGCGACATTGTCGAAGGCAAGGCCTTGAATGATACATTGCTTAACCATGCCAGATTACTTCAAAATCAGCTGAAACTCGGCCTATCAGACGAATTCAAAATTTGGATACACGGACAAGGGTTCGCTGATAGAGAGGTGTGCAAGTYCATTAGCCAGCAATTTGAAAGCGTTCGAGAAAACAAAAACATTGTTGACTACAAAATTTTAAAAAATAATAAGCAACTACTAAAGGAAGCATTGTCAAGATTGCCTACTGCGTTTTCATTGTCAAAATTTAGTTAACTGAATTGCCCCTGTCTAGAAGGCACTTCCAAAGAACTGCGTTGGCCTTTAGCAGACAAAATCGAACGTCCGCTCCTGGCCGATTTTTGCCTGTCGCCACCGTCAGCTTTGGGTCGATTTCTGCACTTGGTGACGGGCAGAAACCGGCCAAAAGTGGTAATTCAGACGTGTCTACTAAATTGGGGGCGACTCAGAGTGTAAGCGCAACCAGCACCACAAACCTATGGTCAGGCAGATTACTCTTGCTGAGATTGGCACCGTACCGAAAAAACCGAGCGCCAGAACCTTTGCAAAGCCCAATGTGAGATTGAAATGGCGTACTATCATTAGCAGGAACAGTCAGTGAAACGACCTGGCTGAAATAACATAGCACCGAAAATAAGGTGCAGTTTAAAACACAGAATTTAACCTATGAATTCAACTTTCTACCTTCCGCGCATGCTCTCCAGCAAAGACAGTATTTATACTGAAGAAGCATTGCTAGCAGCTTCAAATTACGTTGTTGTTTTAGCAGAACCCGGAGGCGGAAAAACTGAACTTATGGGAAGCCTAGCCCGACAGCTGGGAACCTCCACCGTTACCGCAAACAAGTTTAAACACTTGGGGGCCGCTGCAGAGAATTACCCACTCGTGATCGATGCGTTTGATGAGTTGGCCAAACTCGATCAAACGGGTATTCACAGCCTTCTTGCTAACGCCAGAAAAGCAAAGCCAACACACGTCATCATTTCGAGCCGATCCAGCGAGTGGGGTACAGCTGCCACAAACGCATTCGAAGACTATCTAGGATGCTCACCGTTGGTGGTT
The DNA here is from genome assembly GCF_056402155.1 of Pseudomonas sp. P4_C1. NCBI lineage: Bacteria > Pseudomonadati > Pseudomonadota > Gammaproteobacteria > Pseudomonadales > Pseudomonadaceae > Pseudomonas > Pseudomonas sp. P4_C1. Next base: position 2,280 of record NZ_JBFUHY010000122.1, on the reverse strand, counting down.
AGGCTTTGCGAGTTTGAAGAGGGAGAACAGCAGGAAATTTTTCATCATCATGTTCGGGGTGAGGAATTTTCAAAGTTCCAAGCGGAAGTAGCTCGATTCGGCTTAGGAGCATTACTCCCTAACCCCCAATTTCTGAAGATGTTTGCAGATGCCTATATGGAAAGCGGCAGACACTTCACAGATAAACGAAGTATATTTTCACAAGCGGTCGAACGGCTGGCGAAGGAAGCTAACGTCAATGTAGTGCAGACGCTATCCAGCACACAAAGGGTTGCTCTGTCGTCGGAAGTATTCACCAAGCTTTTGCTGTCCGGAGCAGAAGGCATAGGGACGAGCGAGGCAACCGCAGATCGGATCTATCCACTGCTGGCATCACTCTTTGACAAACACACAGCAGCTGAAGGCATCCTGGCAACTCGACTTTTTAAACCTGGAGACAGTGCGGATCAACATCGGCCTGTTCACAAGATCGTTGCTGAATACTGTGCGGCGGACTACCTTGCCAAGCGGATCGCTGATCCGGTTGATCCTCTGACATTACATAAATGCCTACCTATCATCGCTCCGAACAACGTAGTTCGAGATGAACTCCGGGGATTACTGGGTTGGCTCGCGGCGCTAGGCAACAGATCCATTCAAGAGACTGCTATTGAACTTGATCCCTACGCGGTGCTTGCGAATGGTGATCCCTCTCAACTTGAACACTCCTCAAAGCGCCTACTTATACAAGGACTGAAAGCTGTCGAAACGAAGGATCCCTATTTCCGGCGAGGAGATGCTTGGCGCCGGTTCAGTGCTTCAGGTTTCTTCACCCAAGAGGTCATGACAGAGATTAAACCCTTTCTAGCGAGCGGCAGTGATGGGCATTTGCGTGATCTAATTCTTGAGTTGTTGACGGGGTCACCAGCGATTGCGCATCTGACACAAGAGTTGCGTCAACTCGTGTTGAATCCAGACGAAAGCGAACACACTCGCTTGTTGGCCAGCAAATGTCTGATCGACCTGCCGGGCCATGACCATCACACCGATTTAGCAGTCCTGGTCTCTGAAGCCAGTCATACCTCTCTGAAAATTGCGGTAACCATCCTAACAGCTATCGGCGCCGAAGCATTTGGTTTAGCCTACCTCGCTGGCTTTTTTCGAGTCTGCTCAAACCTTTACCCGAGTCATCGAGAACCTTACAAATCCACAATCGGTACGCGTTATTTCATAAGGCGCTTCGTTGGCGGACTTGGTTTGATACCAATCGAGTGGCTACTTGATGACTTAACTAAAGACCTTGTTTGCACATGCAAAAAAAAATATTACGAATGTGATTGTAGAATTGGGATCAGCAAGATTGTAGGCATGATGCTGGATCGATACTTTGAATTGGCAACACCYCCTTTTGACCCGAGAAGGGTTTGGCATTGGATCGAAAATCTGATTTTTCATGAACAAAAATCAGCAGATCAGAGCAAGGCCGTTAAAGTGCTTCAAGATGACGATGGCTTGCGGCAAGGAATAATGGCTCATGCATTTGGAAACCTCACCAGCAGCGACGATATTTTCGAAACTAGAATACAGAAATTTGATTTTCACTCTCACTCCGGCCTTCGTTTTCAATCCAGCGATTACTACTTTATAGTTGATCTGGCATTTGAAATTGATAACCCAGCACTGTGGGCGAGTTACATCGCAATGCATCACTTTCATCAAAGTCAAGCACAGCGAGGCCCAAATAGATTGCGACGGCACATGCGTGAACAGGCATTGGAGAAATCTCCTTTGATGCGCGAGTGGGCAAAATTCAATAGAGCGGCCGCGCAATCTGCACAAGCCCAACAAAAAAGCATGTTTGTCCACAGGCGGAGGATGAATCGCCGCCGCCGAGAACAAAACGACATCAATAAGTTAAACATCCAGTATTTACGGGACAATCGAGAGCTTGTTCAAAGTGGTCGGCATTGGCCTTGTCTTACGCGCTTTGCTGATTTGGTTCTTACCGACCCAGATAAAATTGAGTATGAGTTCGGTGATGAAGCGCTTGTTCGAAAGGCTCTCAGAAACTGCCTAGATTTCATTGCTCCCGATGTCCCTAATCTGCTCAGGCTTGCGGAATTACAGTGTGCATCGCAGGGCGCATACAYTGAACCTGTTCTTTTTGCAGCTTGCTTGGAAATCATGCGCAGCGACGGAAACTTGGAAAATGTCGATCTGCCGTTACTGAATGCACTGCGAACTAATATCGACATGGGCTACAGTGCCGTGTCCGACGAAGAACGCCATGCGCTGAAAGAT
>NZ_JBFUHY010000121.1:0-8078 GCF_056402155.1 Pseudomonas sp. P4_C1 | reverse complement strand
TTGCAGGCACAGATCCATGGCGGCGGGCATGAGGGCGGTTTGCGTTCCGGCACGCTGGCGACCCATCAGATCGCGGCCATGGGCGCGGCCTTTGCACTGGCGGCGGCTGCGTTCGATGAAGAGAAAGCCACTATTGTGCGTTTGCGTGAACGCTTGCTCGAGCAATTGCAGAGCATTCCCGGCGTGCGTCTCAACGGCAGCCCGACCCGGCGCATTCCCCATACCCTGAGCCTGACCTTCGACGAAGGTGAGTTCAACCCGGCGGCGTTGCTGGCCTCGATCGCGTTTTCCGCGACCTCGGCCTGCAATTCCGCGAGCAATACCCCATCTCATGTACTGCTGGCCCTGGGGCATGATGCCCGCTCGGCCAGTCGCACCATCCGCTTGAGCCTCGGGCGTTTCACCACCGAGCAGGACATCGACCAGGCGGTTCAACTGATCAAGGCAGCCTGCGCCAGTGCTCCGGCATTCTGGCAATAAGGCGACGAAGCGCCGGCGCTGATCGGCACCCAACAATAATGATGAAGTGGTTAGCAGGAGACACGATGAATACGCAGCTGTCGATCAATGGCTCGGTGCCTCAGCGCCTGGCGCAAACCCGCGAACTGATGAGCCGGGAGGGCATTCACGCCTTGCTGGTGCCGTCGGCTGACCCGCACCTGTCCGAATACCTGCCGGGCTACTGGCAGGGGCGTCAGTGGTTGTCGGGTTTCCATGGTTCGGTCGGTACCCTGATCGTGACCCCGGATTTTGCCGGCGTCTGGGCCGACAGCCGTTATTGGGAGCAGGCGACCAAGGAGCTCAAGGGCAGCGGCATTGACCTGGTCAAGCTGCAACCGGGTCAACCCGGACCACTGGAATGGCTGGCCGAGCAAACCCCCGAGGGTGGCGTTGTCGCGGTCGATGGCGCGGTCATGGCCGTGGCTTCGGCACGGACCCTGGGCAGCAAGCTTGAAGAACGTGGCGCCCTTCTGCGCACCGACATCGACCTGCTGAGCGGAGTCTGGAACGACCGCCCAGGCCTGCCGAACGAACCGATCTACCAGCACTTGCCACCACAGGCGACCGTCAGCCGTGGCGAAAAACTCGCCAAACTGCGTGAAACCCTTCAGGGGCGGGGTGCCGATTGGCATTTCATCGCCACCCTGGATGACATCGCCTGGCTGTTCAATCTGCGTGGCGGCGACGTGTCGTTCAACCCTGTGTTTGTTTCTTTCGCCTTGATCAATCAGCAACAGGCCACGCTGTTTGTCGCCTTGAGCAAAGTCAGCGCCGAGTTGCGCGCCATCCTCGAACAGGACGGCGTGACCTTGCGCGATTACAGCGAAGTCGCCGCCGCACTGCGTGCCGTACCGAGCGGCGCGAGCCTGCAAGTCGACCCGGCGCGGGTCACGGCGGGGTTGCTGGACAACCTCGACAGCGGCGTGAAGCTGATCGAAGGCCTGAACCCGACCACCCTGGCCAAATCGCAAAAAAGCCTGGCCGATGCCGAACACATCCGTCAGGCCATGGAACAGGACGGCGCAGCGCTGTGCGAATTCTTCGCCTGGCTGGACTCGGCACTGGGCCGCGAGCGCATCACCGAACTGACCATCGACGAAAAACTCACCGCCGCCCGTGAGCGCCGTCCGGATTATGTGTCGCTGAGCTTCAATACCATCGCCGCGTTCAACGCCAATGGCGCGATGCCGCACTACCATGCCACCGAAGAAGAACACGCGGTGATCGAAGGGGACGGCCTGCTGCTGATCGACTCCGGTGGCCAGTACCTGGGCGGCACTACCGACATCACGCGGATGGTGGCGGTGGGCACACCGACCGATGAGCAAAAGCGCGATTGTACCCGCGTGCTCAAGGGCGTGATTGCCTTGTCCCGCGCGCAGTTCCCCAAAGGCATCCTGTCGCCGCTGCTCGATGCCATCGCCCGTGCGCCCATCTGGGCGGAAAGTGTCGATTACGGTCACGGCACCGGTCATGGCGTCGGCTACTTCTTGAACGTCCACGAAGGTCCGCAAGTCATCGCTTATCAGGCCGCACCTGCACCGCAAACCGCAATGCAGCCGGGCATGATCACGTCCAWTGAGCCGGGCACCTATCGTCCGGGTCGTTGGGGTGTGCGGATCGAAAACCTGGCGATGAACCGTGAGGCAGGCAAAAGCGAATTCGGCGAGTTCCTCAAGTTCGAAACGCTGACCCTGTGCCCGATCGATACGCGCTGCCTGGAAACCTCGCTGCTGTCGGACGAGGAAAAACAGTGGTTCAACGCCTACCACGCCGAAGTGCGCGAGCGCCTGAGTCCGTTGGTCGAGGGTGCCGCGCTGGAGTGGCTCAATACCCGCACTGCGGCTATCTGATCGGACGCAGCTATTGGTTCCTGTGTAGCTCAGGCGCGTTATCCAGCGCCTGAGCCATAAAGTCGACAAAGGCTTTGACCCTGGCGGATTGGCGACGATTCGCCAGGGATACGGCGTAAATTGGCAGCGACAACGTACTGTAGTCCTGCAAAATCGCGCTCACCCGGCCGGCGCTCAGGTCTTCGCTGAATAGCCACACCGGTGACAGTGCAATCCCCAATCCCCCCAGCACCATTTCGCGGATCGCCTCGGAGTTGTTGCTCTGCGCATTGCCCTTGATTCGCACTTCGTGGCGTTGGGCATCTTTTGTGTACACCCACAGGTTTTGACTGCTCAGCAGGTTGAACATCAGGCAGTTGTGCCTGCCCAGTTCCTGCGGTGTTTGCGGTTGGCCGTTTTGCCTGAGGTAGTCAGGTGATGCGACGGTCACACGGTGGGTACTGCCGACATGGCGAGCGATCAGGCCGCTGTCGTTCAGGGCACCGATCCGGAATGTGACGTCCAGCCCTTCGCCGACCAGATCCAGGTTTTGATCGCTCAGTTGCAGGTCTATCTGTACGTCAGGGTAGTGTTTGAGAAAGTCCGGCAACCGGGGTGCGATCTGCAGGCGCCCGAAACTCACCGACGAGCCGATTTTCAGAGGTCCGGCGACCTTTTCCCGACCGGACTGGAAGCTATGTTCTGCCGCATCCACGGCGGCGAGGATGGTCCGGCATTCGTTGTAATAGCGCTGACCTTCGTCCGTCAGGGATAGCTTGCGGGTGCTGCGGGCAATCAGCTTTCCGCCCAATCGGGTTTCCAGTGTTTGCAATATTTTGCTGATGGTCGGCTGGCTGGTCTGCAACTCCCGGGCAACGGCGGAAAAACTGCCCCGTTCGACCACCCGCACGAAAATCGCCATTGCATTGAGTTTGTCCACGGGATTGCTCATTGATGCTGTATCGGCATGATCACTATAGCGATATGGCGTCTTATCGGCATGAATAGGGCGAGGCAAGATTGATCTTGTATTCACTTCTGATGGGACATGGCGAAATGACTGACTCACTGAATATGCGCGCTTTGATGGTCGACTCGGCCAATGCGCCGTTACGTTTGGTTTCCATTGCACGGCCCGTGCCGCAGGCGGGACAGGTACTGGTCAGGATCAAGGCCAGCGGTGTCAATCCGCTGGACGGCAAAATCCGCTCCGGGCAGGCGACCCATGCGGCTCAACCATTACCGGCGATAGTGGGGATGGATCTGGCCGGGACTGTAGAGGTGTTGGGGGAGGGCGTCAGTGGCTGGCTGCCGGGGGATGACGTATATGCCATGGCCACCGGTATAGGTGGTATTCAAGGTTCATTGGCCGAGTACGCGGTGGTCGACGCGCGACTGTTGGCTCGCAAGCCGCACAACTTGAGCATGCGCGAGGCTGCCGGATTGCCGCTGGTGCTGATTACGGCTTGGGAAGGCCTGGTGGACCGGGCGCGCGTTCGATCCGGGCAGACGGTATTGATTCATGGCGGCGCCGGTGGCGTCGGCCATGTCGCCGTGCAAATCGCCCGCGCTTTTGGCGCCAAGGTTTTTGCCACGGGCTCGGCCGGGCAACAATCGATCATCGAAGGGTTCGGCGCGACGTTTATCGATTACCGCAAGTCTTCGGTTGAAGACTATGTGGCTGAGCATACGGCCGGTGAGGGCTTCGACATTGTCTATGACACAGTGGGGGGTGAAACGCTGGATGCGTCATTCAAGGCGGCACGGATGTATCACGGTCATGTGCTTAGTTGCCTGGGGTGGGGGCAGCACAGCCTGGCACCGCTTTCCTTTCGCGGGGCGACTTACTCCGGTGTCTTCACTTTACTGCCGCTCCTGACYGGCAAGGGGCGTGAGCATCACGGCGAGATTCTGCACGAGGCGGCGCAGTTGATTGAAGCTGGCAAGATCTTGCCATTGCTTGACCCGCACTCGTTCACGCTGGAATCGGCAGAAGCCGCCCATGTACTGCTCTTGTCAGGAGCGGCAAAGGGGCGGTTGGTGGTCGAGATTTAACTCAGGGCCTCGAGTACGAAGTCCAGTCGATCCTGGCCGAAGTACAACTGGTTATCGACAAACATGCTTGGTACGCCGAATACGCCGCGCTGCACCGCTTTCTCGGTGTTGTCCTTGAGCATTGCCTTGACTGTTTCGTCGGTGGTCAGTGCCAGCACCTCATTGGGATCGAAACCGTTGTCGCTCAGCACCGCGGCCACGGTTGCCGGGTCATTGAGGTTGCGGCCGTCGACCCACAGGGCCTTGAACAGGCAGTCAATGAAGGCGACAAAACGCTCGGGATGGTGCAACTGAATGCCGGTCACTGCACGCATCAACAATAGGGTATTGATCGGGAAATGCGGATTGAACTTCAGTGGCACTCCGTAGCGCCGGGCGTAACGGTCGAGGTCCTGAATCATGTGGCGGCCCTTGGCCGGAATGGTCGCCGGGGAGGCGTTGCCGGTGGCCTTGAACACACCGCCGAGCAGGATCGGGATGTAGATCAGTTGGCTGTCGGTTTGCTCACAGATTGCCGGTAGCTGGGTATACGCCAGGTAAGTGGTGGGGCTGCCCAGGTCAAAAAGGAATTCCACGGTTTTGCTCATGGTCGGTGCGCTCTGCTTATTGTTGTAGGGGAGGGCTTACCAGCGTTCGCTCCAGGGGCGAAGGTCCAGCTCGAAGGTCCAGGCATCGCGGGGCTGGCTGTGCAGGTACCAGTAATTTTCGGCGATATGCTCGGGATCGAGGATGCCATCCTGATCTTTGGTGGCATATTTTTCCGGGAAGCTTTCACGGATGAAGTCGGTATCGATGGCGCCGTCGACGACGACATGGGCAACGTGAATATTCATGGGGCCGAGCTCTCGGGCCATGCTTTGCGCCAGTGCACGAATGCCGTGCTTGGCACCGGCAAATGCGGCGAACCCGGCTGCGCCACGCAGGCCTGCAGTGGCACCGGTGAACAGGATTGTGCCCCGCTGGCGCTTGGCCATGCGTATGGCCACTTCCCGGGCGTTGAGAAACCCCGAGAAACAGGCCATTTCCCAGATCTTGAAATACTTGCGGGCGGTTTCTTCGAGAATGCTGCACGGCACATTGGCGCCGATGTTGAACACGAATGCCTCGATGGGGCCGATCTCGCTTTCGATCTGCTCGACCAGTGCCACCACATCGTCTTCCTTGCGGGCATCGCAGGCAAAACCGTGTGCCTCGCCACCATCGGCCTTGATGGCATCCACCAGTGGCTGGAGCTTGTCCGCACTACGGCGGGTGACGCAGGCGACAAAACCCTCCTGGGCAAAACGCTTGGCAATGGCGCCGCCCGTGGCATCACCTGCACCGACGACCAGTACGACCTTCTTGTTATTCATGGGTAGATCCCTTTTGGTAAACGATCGTTAACTAAACGAACGTTATGCTATGATTCGACAGGCGTCAAGGTGAGCAATTCAAGGGGAAGAGCGATGCGTTATTCGGCCAGTCACAAGCTGGAAACCAGGCAAAGGCTGCTGGAAAGCAGTGCGGTATCGGCCAAGAAGTCCGGATTTTCGACGGTGGGCGTGGACGGCTTGATGAAGGCGATTGGCTTGAGTGGCGGTGCTTTCTACAGCCACTTCTCGTCGAAAGACGAGTTGTTCGCAACCATTGTTGAACGTGAGTTGGGTCAAAGTCTGGCGCGACTGGGGGAAGGGCAGGACCGTGACAAGCTTGAGCGCTGCTTGAAACAGTACCTGAGCATGTCTCACGTCGAGAATCCGGAAACCGGTTGTGCATTACCGGCATTGGGGGCGGAAATTGCCCGTTCCGACCTGACAGTCCGTCAACAGGCAGAGCACTGGATTTGTCGGCTTCAGGAAAGCTGGGCGGGTGTTTTGCAAAGCGACAGCCAGGCGTGGGCTATTCTGTCGCAATGTATTGGCGCGCTGGTCGTAGCGCGTATGTTGGCTAGCCCGGATATCCAGCGCACAGTGCTGAAGTCCAGCTACGAGGAAATTGGCCGTCAGATCGCAAGTCCGAGAACCTGACGCGACGGCCCTGCCTATTTGCAGATGACAATCATGCTGCGGCTGGTATAACCCGCAGGGTTGAGGCCAAACGGATAATCGCCGGGCTCTTCCACGGCATCTCCCGACTTGGCTATGACCTTGTAACCCTTGGGTGCGCAGGAGTTGGCGGCGCTGGCGTAGCACTTGTCCCAGGATGAAGACAGTCCGGAACAGTTGATGTGTAGCCCTTTCCTACCGTGCTTGATCTGTGTTTCCGAGGTCGCTGCGCAGCCCGCAATTGCAAGTACGGCGATCAATATCAAAAATCGTTTCATTACTGTCCTTATAGCGTCCCCGGATCTTGTGCCCRGGTCTGGCTGCATTCGCTTTCGCTAGACGCCTACCGATATCCCTACCTGAAATTATCCGTGGTATGACTCTGGGTTGCGGGGCTAAACATGGCCTAATTGGGCGGCAAATACCAGACCCGTGTCATATCCGTTCTCAATCTGCCGCTACTGCTGGTCTGGCGGCAGCGCTCATGGTCATGGTTGCGCCGACGGATGCCAGAATGATGCACATGATTGCCAACCATTGTGACAGCGAGAGGTATTCATGAAGGAACAGCAAGCCAGATAGCGCGCCGAAGGCAGGCTCGATACTCATCAGTGTGCCGAAGGTTCTGGCCGGCATGCGGGTAAGCGCGACCATCTCCAGGGTGTAGGGGAGGGCAGTGGACAAAACGGCGACGCCGAGGGCTACGGGGATCAATGACGGGGTCAGCAGAGCGGAACCGGCATGGACAATGCCGATGGGGGCTACGAATAGCGCAGCGATCATCACCCCCAGCGCGGCGGTTTGCACGCCATTGTCGGCCCCGGCCTTTTGGCCAAACAGAATGTACAGTGCCCAGCAGACCCCCGCACCCAAGGCATAACCGGCGCCTACCAGATCGATTCCTGCGGTCGTTTCTCCCGTTGGTATCAGTAACAGCAAGCCGACGGCAGCCAGGGCGATCCACAAAAAATCGATAGCGCGACGCGAGGCGTAGATCGCCACGGCCAGTGGGCCGGTGAATTCAAGAGCCACCGCGATACCCAGCGGGACGGTTTGCAATGACATATAGAAGAGGAAGTTCATGCCGCCCAGCGCCATCCCGTAGACGATGACGGTGCGCAGGGATCTTGCGGTGAGTTTTGCCCGCCATGGACGCAGTATCAGCATCATGATCACGCTGGCAAAAATCAGTCGTAATGTTGTCGTCCCCTGAGGGCCAACAACGGAGAACATGCTTTTGGCCAGGGAGGCTCCGGACTGGATCGACGCCATGGCTATGAGCAGCAGCCCAACCGAGAACAGAGTAGAGGCTAGGCTGCGAGGCTGATCATTCATTGCGTGGCATCGTCCGAAATATAGGAATCAAGGGTATTTCTATTTGTGTTGGGCAATATACTGCGCATTCCCCGCGGGCGCATCTATATATAAGCAGTGTTTTTGCACATATCGGTAGAAACCTGAATCAGTGCTTGACGGCAGATTACAGATGTCTATAATTCGCCCCACTTCCGGCGCAGTCGAAACGGAAAACTCCTTGGTAAACAATGAGTTACGCAGTTTTCGGCAGCGGGTTGCTTCAGGTCATCGAAGCCAAAAGGGAGTTGAAAAAGAGGTGTTGACAGCAGCGTGTAACGCTGTAGAATTCGCCTCCCGCTGACGAGAGATC
>NZ_JBFUHY010000120.1:0-8221 GCF_056402155.1 Pseudomonas sp. P4_C1 | reverse complement strand
AATCCCTGTGGGAGCGAGCTTGCTCGCGATGGCGTCAGTGCAGTCACTACCCAGAAAAGGTAAACCTACATCGGTCCGAGAATCTTCAGCAGTTTGTCCGGCGACGGCGCGCCTTGCTGTTGTTGCAGATTACCTTTGTCATCCATGTAGAAGATCGCCGGTGTCGCCTGCAGCTCCAACTCTTCCATCAATTGCATGTTGGCCGCGAGTTTTGCCTGAATCACCGGCGGCACTTCCTTCAAGGCCTTGAGCGAACTGTCCTTGCCAGCGGCTTCGTGATCCTGCAGGGCTTTTTCCGGGTCTTTGGCCGCGAGCAGGGCGGCGGATTTCCCCGGGCTGTCTTCGCGGATGATGCCCACCATGATGTGGCGCAACTGCACCTTGCCGGCCTTGACCCACGGCCTGGCCTGTTCCCAGAACATGTTGCAGTACGGGCAGTTCGGGTCGCTGAACAGGTACACCACGCGCGGCGCATCCTTTTTGCCGTCGCCGATCCAGTTGCTGGTTTCGAACTTGGCCCAGACCTCCTTGGCCATCGGTGCATACACCAGTTTCTGCAAGGGCGCACTGCTCAGGTCATTGCCCTCGGCGTCATACAGGTTGCCCAGCAACACGTGTTTGCCGTCCGGAGTCAGGTACAGCGCCATGCCGCGGTTCTGGTATTGCGCGGCATAACCGCGCAAGCCGTCGGGGGCATCGAACTGGCCGACGATTTTCGCGCCCTTGGCCTCGATTTTCTTGATGGCATCGGGCAACTCTTCGGCCTGCACCGTTGGCAGGTGAATCAGGGCCGCACCGAGGCTCAGGGTCAGCAGGTGGCGGAGGCGGGACATGGCAATTTCCTTGAAGAGGTGGCGGGTACGGTGTCGAAATTTTCCAGCGCGCGGGCCAGGCTGGCTTCGGACAGCTCGCCCAGATGGCTGCCCAGCAGGCGACCCTCGGGGTTGTAGAACAGCGTAGTCGGCAATGCCATGGAACCGACGGCCTGGCTCAGACGCCCGCCGCCGTCGAACAGCACGTTGGACAGGCTCAGGCCTTGGGTTTCCAGAAAGGTCGCGACGCTTTGCATGCTTTCCGCCTGATTGACGAACAGGAAGGTCAGGTCTGGCCGGTGTTGCTGGGCGTTTTCCAGTACCGGCATTTCCCGGCGGCACGGCGGGCACCAGGTGGCCCAGAGATTGATCACCAACGGGCCGCCCTTGTAGTCGGCCAGTTGCACGGTTTCGCCGGCGGCATTGCGCAGGGTGATTTCCGGCAGGCGTGTGCCTTGTTCATAAATCGACAGGGAGAACGTCCCCAGCAACCAGAACGCCAGGCCACTGGCCACGCCAAAGCCCAGTGGACGGCGCAAACCCGGGCGACGCCAGCCGCGATACAGCGTGGCAAGCAAAACCACAATCACTCCCGGCCAGGCGAGGAAACCGCCATCGCGCAGGTCGATGACCTGCCACGGATCGTTGCGATAGTGGGCCCAATAGACCACCACGAAACTGATTCGGGCCGCCAGCATGCCCAGTAGAAACAGGCTGAACAGTACCGACTCGGGGTTGTCACCGCCACGTTTGGCCACCCACCAGCCGACAAACGTGGCCAGCGCCAGCGCACTGATCAGCAGCAGATGATTAAGCGCAATGGCAAAGGTGCCGAGGGTGAAGGTCAGCATTAACGGGCGTCTCGGGTGTTGGTCCAGCGTTGCAGGAAAGTGTCCGCATCGACCTCGCCAGTGATGCGCTGGCTGCGACGCTCTTCACCGTCAGCACCGATCCACAGCAGGCTGGGCGGCCCTGGCACTTTGTAACGGCCGAGCAGTTCGCGGCTGGCGGCATTGTCGGCGGTGACGTCCAGTCGGAGCAAGCGCACGTCGCTCAGGGCTTCCATGACATTGGCTTTGCCGAACACCTGTTTTTCCATGACCTTGCACGACACGCACCAGTCGGCATAGTAGTCCAGTAGCACCCATTGGCCCTGAGCCTGTGCGGCGTCGAGTTCCCGTTGCAGTGCCTGCGGATCCTTGATGGTGGTGAAGGCATCGTGGCCAACCGGCACGGTGGCCACCGCCTGGTTCGAGGCGCGGAAGACCTGCAATGGCTTGAATGGATCGTCGCCACCACCGGCCGCACCGATCACCAACAGGCCACCCCACAAACCGAGCAACAACGAGCTGGCGCCAAACAAGTGTGCGATACGGCCGAAACCTTCCGACTGTTTCCAGGCGCTGTAGGCCGTGATCAACAGCAGTGCACCGCACAATCCGACCCACAGGGATTCGTCCAGCACCGGCCGCAGCATCAGCAACGCGGTGGCGAGGAACAGAAAGCCGAAAATGCCTTTGACCAGGTTCATCCAGGCGCCGGGTTTGGGCATGAAACGATTGCCGACGGTCACCAGCAACAGCAGCGGCACGCCGATACCGATGCCCATGGCGAACAGAATCAATCCGCCATGCAACGCGTTACCGCTTTGCGCGATATAGAGCAGGGCACCGGCCAGCGGTGCGGTCATGCACGGGCCGACTAGCAGGCCGGACAGCGCTCCCAGCACCCCGGCGCCGATCAGATTGCCGCCACGTTGATTGCGCGAAACGTTTTCCAGGCGATCGCGTACGGCCACCGGCAGTTGCAGTTCGAAGATGCCGAACATCGGCAGCGCCAGCACCACGAAAATCGCCGCGAAACTGCCCAGCAACCAAGGGTTCTGCAGCCAGGCTTGCAGATTAGCCCCGAGGGATGCGGCCAGAACTCCCATCGCCGCATACACCAGCGCCATGCTGACCACGTAACTGCTGGCCAGGGCGAAACCGCGTTTGGGTGTGGCGCCACTGCCGACGATCAACCCGGCCAGAATCGGCAGCATCGGCAACGAGCAAGGCGTGAAGGCCAGCAACAGGCCCAGGCCGAAGAACAGCAAAAGGCTCCAGCCCAGCGCCCGTTGTTGCAGGCTGCTGGCCAGCGCCTGGTCCGGTGCTTCATTGGCCGCACTCTGCGCATTGGCGTTGCCCAGGTCCACGACTCTGGTTTGCGGCGGATAACACAAACCGGCATCGGCGCAACCCTGGTAACTGACCTTGACCGTGCCGCTGGCACCCGCCGGGATCTTCAGTTCAAGACCCTGGCGGTAGACCTGCTGCTCGCCAAAAAACTCGTCGCTGTGGGCTTCACCTTCCGGCAGCGGAGGATGCTGCGCGATAGGCAATCCATCGAACTTCAAGCGTTTCTGGTACAGGTAATAGCCGTCGGTGATCTGCCAATAGAGCTGGGTTTCACCGGAATCCAGACGTTCAGAGGTAAACGTGAATGCTTTATCAACCGGGAGAAATTCAGGTTTGGTGTCGAACGGATTGGTTCCCGCCTGGGCCAGGCCCGCGATCAATAGGGTAAAAAGTAAAAACAGACGACGCATGGATAAGCCTTTGCCCTGTGCTAATGAGGTGCACAGTGGCGGGTGGCGATTAACCGATGATTAACCGCCCCGGCCTTGTGGCGGTGGCGCTTGCGGCATAATGTCGACTTAATCGGTCAATGGCTTGATAGGCTTTATTTCTACGAGGCTCCCCATGCACGTACTGGTTTGCGAAGACGATGAACTGATCGCCAGCGGTATCGTCGCCGGTCTGACCGCCCAGGGTCTGACCGTGGAGCACGTCTCCACGGCGTCCGCCGCCCGGGCAATGCTCAAGGTGGCGGAGTTCGATGTCATGGTGCTCGATCTCGGATTGCCGGACGAAGATGGCCTCAAGCTGCTGCAGCAATTGCGTCATCAGGGCCTGGAGTTGCCGGTGCTGATCCTCACCGCCCGGGACTCGGTCACCGACCGCGTCGATGGCCTGCAAGCTGGCGCTGATGATTACCTGCTCAAACCGTTCGACCTGCGTGAGTTGGCTGCACGCCTGCATACGCTGTTGCGACGGGTGGCGGGGCGCAGCGTCAACCTGATCGAACACGGAGCCCTGACCTACGACCCGAGCAGCCGCGAAACCATGCTCGCGGGCCAACCGGTGGACCTGTCGCGTCGCGAGCAGTCATTGCTGCAAGCCTTGCTGCATAACCGTGGCCGGGTACTGTCCACCGAGCAACTCAAGGACAGCGTCTACGGTTTCAACGACGAACTGGAAAGCAACGCCCTTAACGTCCATATCCATCACCTGCGGCGCAAACTCGGCAACGGTATTGTCGAGACCGTGCGCGGCCTGGGTTATCGCCTGGGGCCGGCTGATGGCGGAGAAGAATCGAAGTGATGAGTCTGCGATTGCGCCTGAGCCTGACGCTCGGCGCCGCATTTGCGTTGATCTGGGCCCTGGCCGCGGCCTGGATGCTCAGCGATTTGCGTAATCAAATGATGTTTTCCCTCGACCAGCGGCTGGTGGCGTCGGCGCGCATGGTGGCCGGCCTGATGGAGCAACTGCCGCCCGTGCCGAGCAAAGGCGAGGGCACCCACTTCAGTGCCGAACAGTTGAACATTCCGGGTGGCATGGCCTGCCAGGTCAGCTCGTTGCGCGGTGAAATCCTTGCCCGCAGTCACACCGAACCACAGCAGGCCCTGGAGGCAGAGAAACTCGGTTTTCACGATCAGATGATCGACGGCGCGCCGTGGCGCAGTTTCACATTGGCCCGGGGCGATCTGCGCATCACCACCGCCGACCGGCAGATCGAGCGCGAAGCGTTGAACATGTCGATCCTGCTGGCCGCGTCGGTGCCGGTGGGCGTGGCCCTGCTCGGGTGCCTGTGCCTGCTCTGGCTGGGCATCGGCCAGGGGCTGGCGCCGCTCAACCGCATGCGCGACGCCTTGATGCGCCGCAGCGCCGACTCCCTCGAACCCTTGCAGATCCAGCCGTTGCCCAGCGAGTTGCAACCCCTTCTGGAAACCCAGAACCAGTTGCTCCAGCGCATCGGCAAGACCATCGAGCGCGAACGTCGCCTGACCGGAGACGCGGCCCACGAACTGCGCAGCCCGCTGACCGCGATCAAGACCCACCTGCAAGTGGCGCGGATGACTGACGGCAGCGCCCGGGACCAGTCCCTGGCCCGGGCCGAAGAGGGCGCCGACCGCATGCACCGGACCCTCGAACAATTGCTGTTGCTGGCGCGCGTCGAGGGCAGTCTGTCGTTTGACGACGGTGTGCAATGCAACGCCGAGCAAGTGGCGAAACTGGCGATCCAGGACGCGGCGAGCGGCGATCGCCAGCGCATCAGGTTTCAGGCACCGGGCAAGGTCTCCGCCGCGCCGGTACAAATGCCCGCCGTGCTGTCGATTGCCGCGCTGCGCAACTTGCTCGACAACGCGTTGCGCCATACCCCCGCTGACAAAGCGGTGGAGTTGAGCCTGGAAACCAGCGGCAATCGTGTGCAGTTCATGGTGCGCGACCATGGGCCGGGGATTGCCGAGGAAGATTTGCAACATCTGACCCAGCGCTTCTGGCGCAACGGCCAGAGTACCGGTTGTGGTCTGGGGCTGGCGATTGTCCAGGCCATCGTTCAGCGTTGCGGTTGCACGCTGCATTTCGATAGTCGGCCAGACGGCTTGCGGGTTGAACTGACGATGCCGTTGCAACCGATCTGAAAAACCACAAAACCCTGTGGGAGCGAGCCTGCTCGCGAAGAGGCCCGCTCCAACACCAGGGATTTCAACTCTGGGCAAACATCTCCTTCGCCCGTTGCTCGATCTGCGCTTGGGTCAGGTCTTCCTTGCGCGTGGCCAGGAACCACAGGTGCCCGTAGGGATCCTTCAAGGTCCCTGAACGGTCGCCGTAAAACTGATCCTTGACCTCAGATACAACGGTTGCGCCGGCATCGATCGCCTGTTTGTAGGACTTGTCGACATCCTGCACGTACAAATGCAGACCCACGGACGGGGAATTGTCCGGGTTGCTCAGCGGCCCTTGATCGCACGGTGTGCCCAGCATGATCGGGTAATCGCCGATGCGCAGTTCGGCGTGGCCGACACCGCCATCGGGCATGTTCAGGCGCATGACTTCAATGGCGCCGAAGGCTTTTTTGTAGAAGGCGATGGCTTCGGCGGCTTTGTTGATGCCCAGGTAGGGGGTGATGCTGTGATACCCCTCTGGAATGGGTTTGACGCTCATGATGGATCTCCCTGTTCCGGATGTGTGAATAGAAAGTACCTCTGCCGTTATACGACCGAATAAATATAGGCCAGCCTGTTTCGTACTCAGCGAGTGTCCGACGAGCAGCAATGCCATCCAACTGCCATCAAGCCGGCTCCCACCAGTGCGTCTCCGGCCCGCGTTCCCCCGGCACATCGACAATGATCGCCATTTCTTGATAGCCACTATTGAAAGCGTTGATTTCTGCTGCCCGGGAGGCGCGGGTAGCCTGTGTTCATTGCCTCGAACCCAGTCGCCAGGACGCCAAAAATGAAACCGATGATCGCAACGATGCTGATGCTCGCCGTCTCCGTACTCGCCGGATGTGCCAGCCATGTTTCCCCTGAGCTTCGGCCTTACACCGCTGAAGAAAGCAAGGAACTGGCACTGGAGGCGCTGAACCGCCGCGGTCTGTCCTTCGACGAATACCACGCGAAAAAAGCCGAGCTGCTCGGCCAGCCGCAAAAATCGTTCAACTTCGACAACCAGGGTGAAATGAACGCCGGGCGATCTGTACAGCTTCACGGTCGTCCAAGCTGAGGCGAAACTGTACTGCTCCAAGTTTCGCGTAACTGTCCATGGGTTTCGCCCTGGGTGTGCGATAGGGTCAACACCTGACTGACCCTGACGGACTGCCACCCATGACGCTCTCTCTCGACCTGCTGCTGGGCTTCGCCCTGTTTGCTCTCGTTACTTCAATCACACCCGGCCCGAACAACACCATGTTGCTGGCATCCGGGGTGAACTTCGGCTTCAACCGCACGATTCCGCACATGCTCGGCATCACTTGTGGCTTCTTTGTACTCGTGGTGGCGGTTGGTTTCGGCCTTGGCGCGGTGTTCCAGACTTACCCTTTGCTCTACACCGTACTGCGTTATGTGGGGGCGGCGTATTTGCTGTATCTGGCGTGGAAAATCGCCCATTCCGGGCCAATCTCGGAGAGCCAGCAGGGCGAGGCGAAACCGATCAGCTATCTGGGCGCCGCCGCATTCCAGTGGGTCAATCCCAAAGCCTGGATCATGGCCATTGGCGCCATCAGCACCTACACGCCGATGCAGGGTTACTTCACCAATGTGATCGTGATTGCGGCGGTTTTTGCCATCATCAACCTGCCGAGCGTCGGTGTCTGGGCCGCTTGCGGCACACTGTTGCGCAACGTTCTGCAGGATCGCCGCTGGCTGCGCCTGTTCAATTGGGGCATGGCCGCGCTGCTCGTGGGTTCGCTGTATCCGCTGTTGCTTGAAAGCTTTAGCTGACGCATTGCTTCAACCGCTTGCCCGATGCCTGTTAAGCTGACTTTTCAGGAGCGTTCCTACGCACTTTTAAATGAAGTAGTTCTTCTTTAACGGCATCCGATCAGGTATTGGTAGCGTTCTGAAAACAGCGCGCAGCTCACAAGGCTGCGCTTTGCCGTTTGCAGTCACGAGCTTCCTGATCCCGGAACACGCTCTGCGAGTCTTTTATGAATAAACGTCCGTTGTATTTCGATTACGCCGCCACCACGCCGGTGGATGAGCGAGTCATCAAGGTGATGGTCGAGTGTCTGGGCTTTACCGGCAATTTCGGCAACCCGGCCTCCAGCTCCCACGTCTTCGGCCAGCAGGCCCGGCAATCGGTGGAGCAGGCGCGACGCGAGGTCGCCGAACTGGTCGGCGCGACGCCCGAGCAGATTGTCTGGACCTCAGGCGCCACCGAATCCAACAACCTCGCGCTCAAAGGCGTGGCTCAGGCCCGCGGCATTGGCGGCGGCCATATCATCACCAGCCAGATCGAACACAAAGCCATTCTCGATACTGCGAAGCAACTGCAGGATGCCGGTGTCGCGGTGACTTATCTGGTACCGGACGCCGAGGGCCTGATCACGGCGCAAGCGGTAAGCGAAGCCATGCGCGAAGACACCTTCCTGGTGTCACTGATGCTGGTCAACAACGAACTGGGCACCCTCAACGACATTCCCGCCATCGGTCAGGTCGTGCGTGATCGCGGGGCGTTGTTCCATGTCGACGCCGCACAGGGCGCGGGCAAAGTGGCGATCGATCTCGGGCAGTGGCCGGTGGACCTGATGTCGTTTTCCGCGCACAAACTCTATGGCCCCAAAGGCATCGGCGCGTTGTACGTCGG
>NZ_JBFUHY010000119.1:0-9213 GCF_056402155.1 Pseudomonas sp. P4_C1 | reverse complement strand
CCGTACATCAGCGAGGAAATACGCCATGAAAATCGAATTGCCTGAATCAATCGCCAGCTACCTTGCCGCCGAAAAAAATACCGACATCGAGATATTGGAGCGCTGCTTTACCAAAGACGCCTTTGTGCGCGACGAAGGCCAGACGTACAACGGGCTGGAGGCCATCAAAGCCTGGAAGCAAGCGTCGCAGGCCAAGTATCAATACAGCATCGAGCCATTGAGTAGCTCGCAGAAAGGACAGATTGTGACGTTGCTTGCCCGGCTTACCGGGAACTTCCCTGGTAGCCCGATCGAGCTCACCTACACCGTTGAACTTGCCGACGACAAGATCGCATCCCTGGAGATTCACTGATGAGCATGGCTCTGGAACTTGAAGGCCGTCGCGCGTTGGTCACCGGCGGAACCAAGGGTATTGGTGAAGCCGTCGTCTTTCGCTTGCGCGAGGCTGGTGCAAAAATCCTGACTGCTGCGCGTTCACGTCCCGAGCACATTCCCGAGGACATCTTCGTCGCGGCGGACATCACCACCTCAGAGGGTTGTACCAGCGTCGTTGATGCCGTCCATGAGCGTCTCGGCGGGCTCGATATCATCGTCCATGTCGCTGGCGGCTCATCGGCTCCAGCGGGTGGCTATGAGGTGCTCGACGATCAGCAATGGCAACGGGCCCTGGACCTGAACCTGTTCCCTGCAGTTCGCCTCGACCGAGCACTGTTGCCCATGCTGCTCGAGCAAGGTTCGGGTGTCATCGTGCATGTCACCTCTATCCAGTGCCAACTGCCGCTACCTGAATCCACTCTGGCGTACGCTGCCGCCAAGGCTGCGCTTTCGAACTACAGTAAGGGTCTTTCCAAAGAGGTCAGTCCCAAGGGCGTTCGCGTGGTCAGGGTTTCACCGGGATGGGTGGAGACGAAGGCTTCAGTCGCCTTTGTAGAGGAAATCGCGAGGCAGAACGACACCGATTATGAGGGTGGCCGCCAAATAGTGATGGGCTCACTGGGAGGCATCCCGATCGGACGCCCCGCCAGACCAAGGGAAGTCGCAGATCTCATCGCATTCCTCGTCTCGCCGCTTGCGAGCGCCATCACTGGCACTGAATATGTGATCGATGGTGGGACGGTTCCCACAGTGTGACGCATTCCTTTATCAGCATGAAGAGTGGCTGTGAGCGTGACCCGTACTAGCTTATTGCCGCTCTTATGAGTGAAAGGCAACGCTTGAAAATGAAAAAAGTAAGTGAGCCTCCTATTGCCTGAGCGTCCGCACTGGGTCACACGCTGCACTTCGCGACAGGCAAAAACCGGCCAGAAGCGCGCATTCAGGCCATGGAAAATAAATCTGTCCCGTTATTAGTCCCGTTATTACTGTTCCGGCAATCGCGTTAACTACTTTTTTGACTTGTTAACCACTGTGATTTACAGTGCAAAAAACAGGTTAACAGGGTGGCGCGGAATGCCGGTTTTACGGGATGACATCAGACTTTATCTCGAGTCGTCTTTAGGTGTGGATGCGCAGATGAGGCCAGCCTCCGATCTCAAGGTGCCTCACTACATCAAGGATGCATACAAACTCGTCAATCTGGTTCTTTTGGTCGGTGGCAAGAACAAGCAGTCCAAGCTTTCGATGGTCCTGCTACTGCCGATTGATGGCGAGTATCCGGGCGCAGTGACCCTTGGAAAGCATATCGCCCAGGTACAAAAATACACGGACAACGTGGTTGTGTACGTGTGCCAGTCACTCTCCGTACCGGAGCGGCGCAGCCTCATCGCCAACCACATCAACTTCATCCAGCCTGGATATCAGCTGTTCATTCCCGAACTGGCGATGGACTTGCGGGAGGGCGTCCGCACGCGCCGCAATGAACGGGAAGTGTCCGCCCTGCTCCCCGCTGCACAAGCGATGGTCTTGGCTCGCCTGTATGAGGGTTGGGACAGCGATAAAGTCTTCACGTCCAACACCATCATGGGCGAGTTCAAGTACAGCCGCGTCACCCTTGCCAAAGTGATCGATCAGCTGCTGAAACTGCGCATCATCCATCCTGCTCAAAGCCGTGGATTCCAAAAGTTCTATTCGTTCGGTGCGCCTCCACCCGACCTTTTCAAAAAAACTCGCCACCTTATGCGTTCTCCCGTTAAACGGAAGGTCGCGATCGACCGTGTGCTTCACGCACACAACGGAGTCTTTCTCGCCGGCGAGACTGCGCTGGCCATATGCACGATGTTGGCAGGTCCCGCTCAACCAGTATTTGGCATGACCAAAAAGCAATTCGACACCATGGTCAAAGAGAAACAATTCAAGGAGACCGACGAGGTTGACGAGATCCTGGCATGGGTGGAGATATGGGCTTATCGCAGCCTTGCGGAAGATAAAAACATCGCAGATGAAGCGTCGCTGCTTCTGAGCTTGGAAGACAGCCCGGACGAACGTGTCCAGCAGGCTTTAGATGACCTTAAGGAGGGAATTTCGTTTTTGAAATCAGATGGTTAGACGTTTTCGCGCAACATTTTAGTGAGTTTCGTGACCAGTATGTCTTGATCGGCGGTGTCGCCTCCTGGCTTACGATGGATGAGGCCGGCCAATCGTTCCGCGCCACCAAGGACCTCGATATCGTGCTGGTCATCGAAGCGCTCAACCCTCAATTTGTGGGGGCCTTTTGGGATTTCGTACGGGCGGGAGGGTACGCGATCCGGCAGGTTGGCGACATTGACGGTAAGCGGCCGGTGTTCTACCGGTTCCAGAACCCGGAAAATGAAGCCTACCCCGCCCAGCTCGAATTGTTCTCGCGAGCACCCGACGGCATTGAGCACCCGGCAGATGCAACGCTGACCCCCATTCCTACGGATGAATCAGTATCTAGTTTGTCCGCCATCTTGCTTGATGACCCCTACTACCACTTCCTCCTTGAGGGGCGTCACAGTAACGAACAACTGACCTTCATCGGCGCCGATCGGTTGATTCCGCTCAAGGCGCACGCATGGCTCGATTTGTCAGCGCGAAAGGAGGCTGGTGAACAGGTCGACAGCAAGAACATCAGAAAGCATCGGAATGATGTACTGCTGCTGAGCGGCCAATTGACTGATGACCCCATCGGGCTTCCAGAAAGCATCCAGACCGACATGCGAGCGTTTTTGGAGCGCCTGGCGAAGGAGGAGATTGATCTCAACGCCCTAAAGCTGAAAGGCACCCTGGAGAGCTTCATAGAGCGCCTGACGTTGAACTTCGGTTTGTAGATGCCAAGCCAGTAGCAAAACACCCGGAAGCTCCACCAGCCCCGCTGGCAAGCTGCGGGGCCAAACCGCAGATGGACACCCGTTGGCGTCCACGTACTGAAAAAGGAAAATGCATGGCCAGCAATACTGAACTCAACGATCGCGACCACGAGAATATGGATGCATTCCTCCGTGAGTGATTCTTGAGTGGCTTGGTACAAGCCCATAATTCACACCCAGCCAATGCCATCTCAAGGCCTGGGATTTTTCATTGCATCAGTGGCAATCAGCGTAACCGTACGGGCAACACACCTTCCTGACACAGTCGCTTGAGGCGATGGTGTCCACCTAATTGATGGTGTCCACCTAATTTAAGTGGACAGCATTTTTAGCCTTTTTAAGCGGACGCCTATGCCACAAGAACGACGTTCCTATTCTAAGTCCTTCAACGCCCAGGTTATTCAAGAGTGTGCCCAGCCCGGCGCTTCAATTGCCAGGCTAGCGCTCAGCCATACCAGGCAATCGAAAGCCCGCGCCGTAAAGTGCAGATAAGTGAAATGTAGCGCGGATGTACCGCAATGAGAGCCTGGATGAGTTACGGCGGGATCCCGGAGACGAAATCATCTCTCCCTAACTGCGAAATTGCACTCTACTTGACCACCCGCTTGCATTCGACCTGACCAGTCATTTGCATTCGTTCTGACCACCGATTGCATCGGATTTGACCAGCACGCTTTGTAACCATGATCGGCAGAAAGCAGCCCATCGGCAGCTCGGGGATCGCTTGGGAGTCTTCAAAATGATGCCGTAACAATGGCATCTCTCGCTAATAACCAACGTTGACACGTTCTCGCCCATAAAACCCCTCCTGGCAAGCGAGATAAATAGCTAGCTATTTGTTAACGAAAGTCTGAAGTATTCATTTGAACTTTCAGATTCTTTCTGTGCGCGGCCTGTGTCTAACATCGACTCCACAACGAACCAGGCGCTTGGCAGCCTGGCGCCGTCGAAGTGCTTTTGCAGCAGGCCCTGGGATTTTTGAGGATCACCGATGAAGCTGGAAATTTTCCGCACGCTGTGGGGCTATACCGCCAGCAAGGCTCAGGCGCTCGAGGAGTTGCTGCACGCGGGCTTTGACGGCATGGAAGCACGCCTGCCACTGGACGCCCGTGAACGGGCCGAGTTCGGTGCTTTTCTCCAGGCCAATCGCCTGGGCTATATCAGCACAGTCTTCACCGCGTACGACGTGCTGCCGGACCAGTCGGCAACGCCTGCCGTTCACCTCAATGACCTCGACCAGAAACTCGCCTGGGCTGCCGAACTCGGCCCACGCTTCGTCAACGTGCTGGCGGGCAATGACCGCTGGTCCTTGCCACAACAAGTGGAATTTTTTGGCCTGGCGCTGGATCTGGCGCGCAAGCACGGCCAGGTCTGCAGCTTTGAAACCCACCGCTCGCGTTCGCTGTTCAACCCTTGGGTGACCCTGGAGTTGATCCGCCAACTGCCCGACTTGTTGTTCACCAGTGACATCAGCCATTGGGTCGTGACTTGCGAGCGCCTGTTGAATGATCCGGCCGATGATCTGAGCGCTTTCATCGAGCGGGTTCACCATATCCAGGCCCGGGTCGGTTATGACCAGGGACCGCAGGTTCCGCACCCGGCGGCTCCCGAATATGCAAGGGAACTGGCCTTCCATCAGCAGCACTGGGAAAGCATCTGGTGCTCGCAGCAAGCCCGCGGTTACCAGGTCAGCACCCTGACCCCGGAATTCGGCGCCGATGGCTACCTGCATCATTTGCCCTTCACCAATGTCCCGGTCGCCGACCTGTGGTCATTGAACGTGTGGATGGGCCAGACCGAGCGCGAACACTTCGAGCGTTTCAGCCACTCAAGCCATCCTTAGGGAGCCGATGCGTCATGCCTGACAACAAAAACAACAGCGCCAGCACTGACACACACAAAGCCAACTTCAACAGCATTCCGGTGGTCAACATCGCCGGTCTGTTCAGCATTGAACTGGAACACCGCCTGGCCGTGGCCGAACAATTGGGGCGCGCCGCCAGCGAGGTCGGGTTCCTCTATATCACCGATCACGGCATCGACCCGCAACTGATCGCCAACCTGCGCCAGGCTGCCAAGGACTTTTTCGACCAGCCCCTGGACGCCAAGATGCGTCACTACATCGGCACCTCACAAACCCACAAGGGCTTTGTACCCGAAGGCGAAGAGGTCTATTCCAAAGGCAAGCCGGACCACAAGGAAGCCTTCGACGTCGGCTTCGAAGTCCCGGCCGATGACCCGCTGGTGCTGGCCAACACCCCGTTGCTGGGGCCCAACGACTGGCCGCAGCTGTCAGGTTTCAAGGCATCGGTACAGGCCTACTATGCAGCCATCTTCGCCTTGGGCCGGCGCCTGTTCAGCGGCTTCGCCCTGACCCTGGGCCTGGAAGAAAACTATTTCGACAGCCTGGTCACCCGTCCGCCGTCCAAGCTGCGCCTGATCCACTACCCCTTCGACGGTGCCGCTCATGACGCACCGGGTCTTGGCGCTCATACTGATTACGAGTGCTTCACCATCCTTTTGGCCGACAAACCGGGCCTCGAGGTGATGAACAATCTTGGCCAATGGATCGATGCACCACCGATGGCCGATGCCTTTGTCGTCAACATCGGCGACATGCTGGAAGTGATGACGGCAGGCGCTTTCGTTGCCACTGCGCACCGGGTGCGCAGCGTGAAGGAGGAGCGCTATTCCTTTCCGCTGTTTTATGCCTGCGACTATCACACCCAGATCAAGCCGCTGCCCGGGTTCGCCCAGGCAGGCAACGACTACGAAGAGATCACGATCGGCGAACACATGTATGGCCAGGCGCTGCAGACCTATCAGTATCTGCGCCAGAGGGTGGCCAACGGGGAAGTTCAACTGCCAGGCAAGGCACGCAAGCCCGCCAGTTTCGGACATTTGAAAAATCAGGCGCAACCGTCCTGATTGAAATTTTCAGCTACCCCCCTACCTACGCCGGAGTCATTAAATAATGAAAAACAATAAAACAACCCTTTTGAGCCTGGCTGTATTGGCAGCCGGCATGTTCGGTGCCTCGGTGAGCATGGCCGCGGCAGACACGTTCAAGGTCGGCATGGAAATCACCTACCCTCCTTTCGAGTCCTACGACAAGGACAAGAACGTGGTGGGCTCGGACCCCGAGCTGGCAACGGAGTTGGCCAAGCACATGAACGCCAAGGTGGAGTTCGTCGACACCAAGTTCCCGAGCCTGATCCTCGGCCTGAACTCCGGCAAGTACGATGCAATCATCTCCGGCATGTACATCACACCGGAGCGCCAGACTCAGGCCCAGACCATCGCTTATGCCAATACTGGGGCCGCCGTCATGGTGCCCAAGGGCAGCGAGATCAATGCGAAAAAACCTGAAGACCTGTGCGGCTTGAAACTGGGCCTGGAACAGGGCACGACCTGGGTCAAGGAATTCCGGAAGCTGTCCGATGAATACTGTGTGCCGAACAACAAAGGCGCGATCACCGTCAGCGAATACCCCTCGGCACCCGAAGTGACCCAGGCGCTGTTGTCCAAAAACATTCAGGCCCAGGTCGAAATCGCCGGCGCGGCAAAAATGATCGCGGAAAAGACCAATGGCCGGGTCGTGATCACCACCGAACATCCGATTTATCAGCAAACCCTGGGCATCTTCGTCAAGAAAGGTAATGACGAAACCTTCCTGGCCATGCAAAAAGCCTTCGAGGAGAGCAAAAAGAGCGGTGAATACGCCGCGTTCCTCAAGAAATATGGTTTGGAAGAACCGACTGCCAATTAAGAACCTGCCCTTGTAGTCTGGTCATCTGCCTCCCCTGTACCGGGGCGGCAGATCGAGGTGCCCCATGCAATTCGATTGGTCGTATTTCTTCTCCCTGTTCTCCCTGCCGGACTTCTGGAATGCCTGCGTCACGGTGGTCCAGCTCAGTGCC
This sequence comes from Pseudomonas sp. P4_C1, assembly GCF_056402155.1. Taxonomy (NCBI): domain Bacteria; kingdom Pseudomonadati; phylum Pseudomonadota; class Gammaproteobacteria; order Pseudomonadales; family Pseudomonadaceae; genus Pseudomonas; species Pseudomonas sp. P4_C1. The sequence goes on along the minus strand of NZ_JBFUHY010000119.1, from coordinate 2,027 downwards.
CTGGCCTGGTTCATCGGCATGCTGCTGGGTTTTTTCCTGGCTACGGCCAAGCTGTCCCAATCGCCCTTGCTGCGCATTCCCGCAGCGGTCTACATCTGGTTCTTCCGCAGCATCCCGTTGCTGGTGCTGGTGGTGTTCGTCTACAACCTGCCGCAATTGTTTCCCGGTAGCGGATCGATTCTGTCCAACCCCTTCTACGCAGGCCTGCTGGCCCTGGTAGTCACCGAAGCTGCGTACATGGCGGAAATCCATCGTGGCGGCCTGATCTCCGTGGCCAAGGGCCAGAAAGAAGCCGGGCGCGCGCTGGGTGTCGGCCTGTTGGGCATGCAACGCCTGATCGTGATCCCCCAGGCTTTCCGTATTTCGCTCCCGACCCTGATCAATGAATACATCACGGTGGTCAAGCTGACATCGCTGGTCTCGGTCATTTCCCTGACCGAAATCCTCACCGTCGGCCAACGCCTCTATGCCACCAACTTCCTGGTCATGGAAACCCTGGCGGCGGTAGGCGTCTACTACGTGTTGATCGTCACCGTGTTCGGCTATTTCCTGCAGCGCCTGGAGCGCTACCTGGACCTGAACTTCCGCAAGCCGCACACGCTGGACGAGGCCACCATCGCCAGGTTCAAGGCCAGTGCCGAAGCGTTGCCCGACACTGCGCGCAAGGCAGCGGGCAACAACGCGGCGCCCATCCTGCAACTGAAGAACATCCAGAAGAGCTATGGCACGCACAAGGTGCTGCTGGGTATCGACCTGAATGTCGAATACGGCCAGGTGGTCTCGATCATCGGGCCATCCGGCTCCGGCAAGACGTCGCTGATCCGCACGGTCAACGGCCTGGAAACCATAGATACCGGCGACATTCTGTTGTTCGGCGAAAAATTCATCGAGGCTTCGGACAAACCCAACGGCTCCCGCCTGCGCAAAGGCGTGCGGCACATCGGCATGGTGTTCCAGAACTTCAACCTGTTCCCGCACCGCACCATTCTCGACAACGTCACCCTGGCACCGCGTTACCACGGCCAGCCGGGCGAGCTGAGTGAACATCGTGCCTATGCGCTACTGGACAAGGTCGGCCTGCTGGCCCATGCCCACAAGTACCCGCACCAGCTCTCCGGCGGGCAGCAACAGCGCGTGGCGATCGCTCGAGCCCTGGCGATGGAGCCGCAGATCATGCTGTTCGACGAGCCGACCTCGGCCCTCGACCCGGAACTGGTCAACGACGTGCTGAACGTGATCCGCGACCTGGCGAAAGAAGGCATGACCATGCTGATCGTGACCCACGAAATGGACTTTGCCATGTCGATATCCGACCGGGTCGTGTTCATGGAGAACGGTAATATCCAACTGGATGCCGCACCGCAAACCATACGATGCGATGCCGAAGGGGAACGCGTGCGGCGCTTCATGGGCATCAGTACTCGATCGCCGAACCTGTCTGCAACGCTGGATCATGCGTGAACAGGCAAGCACTTTCTTCGAACTTCCTTCTTTCAGGAAAACGTACATGGATCTGGGAATAGCAGGATGCTGGGCACTGGTATGCGCCGCCAGCAAAGGTCTGGGCAAAGCCTGTGCGCAGGCACTCGTTAACGAAGGCGTGAACGTGGTGATCACCGCACGCGGCGAAGAGACGCTGAATGAAACAGCCCGTCAGCTCAGGGCGATCAATCCTGAGGTGACGGTCATCGCCGTCGCCGGAGACATTTCGACGCCCGAGGGTCGGGCGGCAGCGCTCACGGCCCATGGGCATTTCGATATCCTGATCAACAACGCAGGGGGCCCTCCCCCCGGGGATTTCCGCGAATGGAATCGCGACGCCTGGCTCAAGGCGCTGGACGCCAACATGCTGACCCCTATCGAGCTGATCAAGGCAACGGTAGACGGTATGGCGGCACGCGGATTTGGCCGGATCATCAACATCACGTCGAGTGCCGTGAAGTCCCCTATCGATAGCCTGGGTCTGTCCAATGGTGCGCGCAGTGGTCTGACGGGGTTTATCGCAGGACTTGCCCGGCAGGAAAACA
>NZ_JBFUHY010000118.1:0-9461 GCF_056402155.1 Pseudomonas sp. P4_C1 | reverse complement strand
GTGTAACAGACGACATCAGTGTTGAATGTCAGTCAGCTATCGCGAGCAAGCTCGCTCCCACATTGGGACGGAGCTCTCTCTGGGGTTTGCCGCAGGACCTGCCTGCGTCGATCACGAATTACTGGGCCGCTTTGACAGCCGAGGCCAGTTGGGCGCTGGCCTTGGCCGGGTCAGCATCCTTGTCGTTCATGAAGTTGGTGACCACATCGAAGATCGCACCCTGCACGGCCAGGGAGGTGGCCATGTTGTGCGCCATGCTCGGTTGCAGGCCGCCGGTCTTGTCGTCCGCGATGAAGTCCTTCGCCGACTTCTGGGCGCACTCGTCGAAGCCGAGCTTGTCCATTTCGTTCAGCATGTCGTTACGCACCGGGATCGAACCCTTGTTCATGCTGAAGACTTTCTGGAAGTCGGTACCCAAAGCGACCTTGGCCAGGTCTTGCTGGGCAGCGATGTCGCCTTTGCGATCGGCCTTGAGCTTGAACACCGCCAGGGAGTCGATGTTGTAGGTGAAGGCTTTTTCAGTGCCCGGGAACGCTACGCACTGGTAGTCCTTGCCCGCGACTTTCTTCGCCGCAGTCCACTCGCTTTTCGCCCAGTCGCCCATCATCTGCATGCCGGCCTTGCCGTTGATGACTTCGGCGGCGGCGATGTTCCAGTCACGACCGGCGCGGTTCGGGTCCATGTAGGTGGTGATCTTTTTCAGCTCGGTGAAGGACTTGGTCATCTCCGGGCCGGACAGGGTTTTCTGGTCCAGGTCGACCAGGGCTTTTTTGTAGCCGTCAGCACCCATGACCGAGAGCACGATGTCTTCGAACACGGTGCTGTCCTGCCAAGGCTGACCGCCGTGGGCGAGCGCGATGAAGCCGGCGGCCTTGAGTTTGTCGCCGGCGGCATAGAATTCTTCGAGGGTCGTCGGGGCTTTTTCGATCCCGGCTTTCTTGAACACCTGCGGGTTGATCCACAGCCAGTTGACGCGGTGGATGTTCACCGGCACGGCGACGTAGTCACCTTCGTACTTAACGGTGTCGGAGACTTTCTTCGACAGCAGGCCATCCCAGTTTTCCGACTTGGAGACTTCTTTCAGTGCGTCGGTGCTGAGCAGGCCAGTGCTGCCCCACTCCTGGATGTCCGGACCTTTGATCTGGGCAACGCCTGGCGGGTTGCCGGCTACGGCGCGACTTTTGAGTACGGTCATGGCCGTGGAACCGCCGCCACCGGCGACTGCGCCGTCCTTCCAGGTGAAGCCGTCTTTTTCGACTTGAGCCTTCAGGACATCGACCGCTGCTTTTTCACCACCGGAAGTCCACCAGTGAACGACTTCAACGGAACCTTTGGATTCGGCGGCAAGCACACTGAGGGGGAGCGCAGACAGGGAAGCGAGAGAAATGACAGTAGCGAGGCGAGAAATCGCGTTCATCCAGGAGCACCTTTCTTGTTGTTATGCATGCAAGTCTATTGCTTGCGCTGCATAGGAGTTTAAACAGGGGATATCCCCTCGCAGGTAACGAAGGGATGCGCGAATGTCACCGCATGGTTACATAGAACCGCTCTGGGACAACTGCGCCAGCGCCGTGGCCATGCTTGGTGCCAGCGCCAGGCGCGGAATCAGCACGGCTTGCCAGGCGTGGTAAAGGTCAGGTTTGCCGGGCCAGATATCGGCACTCGGGCGGTTCTGCGGGTCGAGTTCGTGATGCCAGCTGCCGCCTTCGCGGTCAATGAAATGACTGTCACAGAATTCCCAGAAAAGTCGGTACCAGTGTTCGTATTGCTCTTCACCGGTGCGTTTGAGCAAGGCACTGGCGGCGGCGCTGGCTTCGCAATGGGTCCAGTGCAGGCGATGGCGGACCACCGCTTTGTTGTCCCAGTCCAGGGTGTAGACAATCCCCGGCGCGCCGTCGATGCTCCAACCGTGACGGCAATTGTGCTCGAAGAGTTTTTGCGCGTCGGTGACCAGCCAGCCCGGCGTGAGCATCCCCGCTCTCACCCGCGAAGCTTCGAGGTGCAGCAACAGCCGCGCCCACTCGAAACCATGGCCCGGGGTGGTGCCGTAGGGGCGGAAGCCGTCGGCCGGATTGTCGCGGTTGTAGTCCCGTAGCGGCTGCCAGTCGCGGTCGAAATGCTCGATCACCAGGTAATCGTTGGCAGCGGCGTGACCATGGATCACTCGCTCGACAATCCGTTGGGCGCGGCTCAGCCAGCGGTTGTCATCGGTGACATCGGCCAGGGCGAGGAAGGCTTCGGTGGCGTGCATGTTGCTGTTGGCGCCTCGGTACGCCTCCTCCTCGCTCCAGTCACGGTTGAAAGATTCGCGCATCGCGCCTTCTTCTTCGCTCCAGAAATAAGTGTCGATGATATCGATGGCATCATCGAGCAAGGCTTGTGCACCGGGGCGCTGTGCGACCACCGCAGAACTGGCCGCCAGTGCGACGAAAGCATGCAGGTAGGCATTCTTGCCGGTGCTGCCATTGCGATGTTCGGCGGCCGCGAACCAGCCGCCATGCAGCACGTCRCGCAACGGCCCGCGCAGCGCAGCGACACCGTGATCCACCAGTTCGGCGAAACCCGGCAAGCCCTGAATGTGGGCCATGGCGAAGCTGTGGGTCATGYGCGCGGTGTTCATGGTCTGGGCTTGCGCATCAGCCGGGAGGCGGCCTTTTTCATCGAGGTTGCCGAAGCCTTCAGGTAGCTTCGAAGCCTTGGCAAACGCCAGCAGGCGCAAGCCTTCGCTGGCGAGCCATTGCTGATGGGCAGGTGCGTTCAGCCAACTGCTGAAGGCCGGTTGGAAGGTGTCCATGGCGTACCTTTTTTGTTGTTATGACTGTGGGGCAGCATAAACAACGGGGGAAGGTGGGCATGTAACGAAGGGGGTGGGTTATGTCACCAAGCTGTGACATTTGCTCTTGGATATGCGTTGAATGATCTGACGCCATCGCGAGCAGGCTCGCTCCTACATTGGATTTATGTACGACGCAAAAACCCTGTAGGAGCGAGCCTGCTCGCGATGAACGATAACGCGGTCTGACTAGTCAACGCTGCGGGGCAACTGCAGGGTCACTCGCAACCCGCCTTCACGCAGATTCTGCAGACTCACCTCACCACCATGGCTATGGGCAATGTTGCGGGCAATCCCCAGCCCCAACCCATAACCCTGTTGCTGCCCGGCCAGGCGAAAGTGCGGTTCGAACACCTGCTCCAGCCGCTGCTCCGGCACGCCCGGCCCTTCATCATCGACGTGCAGGACGAACGCGCTTTCGTCGTCATCAATGTGCAGGTGCGCGTTCTGCCCGTACTTCAACGCGTTATCGATCAGGTTGCCGATGCAGCGCTTGAGTGCCAGCGGTTTGCCCGGATACGCCGCCAGCGCCCGCCCCTGCTGGGTCACGCGGCCGTTGCCGTTCGGCGCGAGATAGGGCTCCACCAGACAGTCGAGCACATGATTGAGGTCCACCGGCTCGATGTTCTCGTGGATGTCGGTGTCTTTCACGCATTGCAGCGCGCCCTTGACCAGCAATTCGAGCTCGTCCAGGTCACGCCCGAACTTGGTTTGCAGTGTTTCGTCTTCGAGCAATTCGACCCTCAGGCGCAAACGGGTGATCGGCGTGCGCAAGTCGTGGGAAATGGCGCTGAACAACTGGCTGCGCTCGGTCAGGTAACGACTGATGCGCTCGCGCATGGTGTTGAAGGCGCGCCCGACCTCGACCACTTCACTGCCACCGCCTTCGGCCACCGGTTCCACGTCGGCCCCCAACGACAGGTCCCGCGCCGCCCGCGCCAGGCGCTTGAGCGGACGACTCTGCCAGTGCACCAGCAGGCCGATGAACAACAGCAAAAAGCTGCTGGTCAGGACGATGAACCACACCTGCTGCGCCGGCAGGCCCTGCTCTTCAAGGCTGGTGTAGGGCTCGGGCAACAGCGAGGCGATGTACAGCCACTCGCCCGGCGCCATCTGGATCTGCGTGACCAGTACCGGCGGGTTCACCGGCTCCAGGGTCAACGCGTAGTGCGCCCAGGAGCGTGGCAACTCATCGAGCTTCAGGCCGCCATTGAAGATGCGCAGGTCTTGCGGGCTGACGAAGGTCACCGAGATGTCCGTGTCCTGGCCGAGGGACTGGCGCAGCACCTCGTCCACCGCTTTGAGCACCGCCTCTTTGCGCGGGGTGATGGGCAGCACTTCCATGCCCAGGGGTTTGTCGTTGAGCGTCACCACGAACCGGGTGCCGCCCATGCTGCGCAACTGATCGAGCACCAAGGGCCGGAACGCCACCGGCAACGAACGGAAATAACTGACGCTGGCGGTCATTGAATGGGCCAGGCTGCGGGCGCTGGTGACCAGGCCCTCGAGCTGCGTGGCACGCAGTTGCGAGACCCAGATCACGCTCGACAACGCTTGGGCGAACAACACCGCCAGCAGGGTCAACAGCAACATCCGCCCGAGCAGCGAACGCGGCATCGGCACCTTGGCGGCGAGCTTGCGCAATAGCTTAGTGGCCATTGCTGGCAACCACATTGGCCGCCAGTTGGTAGCCGCTGCCACGCACGGTGCGGATCAGCCGTGGCGGTTTTTCCGTGTCGCGCAGGCGTTGGCGCAACCGGCTGACCGCCATGTCGACGATGCGATCCAGGGGCATCAGTTCACGGCCACGAGTGGCGTTGCCGATGGTGTCGCGGTCGAGGATTTCCTGCGGGTGATCGAGGAACAGTTTCAGCAGCGCGAAGTCGGCGCCCGAGAGAATCACCTCTTCGCCGTCGATGTGAAACAGCCGATGGCTGACCATGTCCAGCCGCCAGTCATCGAAGGCCAGCACCTCACCGCCGTTACGTTCCTGGCCGAACTGCGCACGGCGTAGCAACGCCTTGATCCGCGCCTGCAACTCCCGTGGGCTGAACGGCTTGCCGAGGTAATCGTCGGCGCCCAGCTCCAGGCCGATGACGCGGTCTGCCTCGTCGGAACTGGCGGTGAGCATGATGATCGGCACCTGCGCCTGGCGTGGATGCTGGCGAATCCAGCGACACAGGCTGAAGCCGTCTTCGTCGGGCAGCATCACATCAAGGATCACCAGATCGGCCGGCGCGTCGTTCAGCGCCTGGCGAAAACCGGCGCCATCGGCGGTGGCACGCACCTGGAAACCGGCACGGGTCAGGTAGGTGTCCAGCAACTCGCGTATCTCTTGATCGTCATCGACCAACAAAATCGACTTGTTGACTGAGCTCACGGGCGGCGTCCTTGTTGTTTGAATTGGGCGGATTATGCCTTATGCGCTGATTTTACAAACACTACAGAACCACTGTAGGAGCGAGCCTGCTCGCGATGGACGTCAACGATAACGCGTGTTTTCTGAATGCACGCGGTGCCTTCAAGTCCATCGCGAGCAGGCTCGCTCCTACAGGTAATCGGGTTTCAGGTCGGGATTGATTGCTCCAGCGCCACACCCGCGCCCATCAATCCGGAATACGGCGCCGTCACCAGCCACACCGGAATCCCCTTGAAGTAATCGCTCATGCACCCCTTGTCGGCGAAGCACCGGGCGAAGCCGCTTTCGAGGAAGAAGTCGGCAAACCGCGGAATCACCCCACCCACGATGTACACGCCACCACGCCCGCCGGTGGTCAGCACGTTGTTGCCGGCCACGCGTCCGAGCCAGCAGCAGAACTGCTCGAGCACTTCCACGGCAATCGGGTCGCCCGCCAGCCCGGCAGCGGTAATCGCTTCCGGTGTGTCGAGCACAGGCGTGTGCCCGTCCACCGCGCAGATCGCCCGGTAGACACGGGGCAAGCCACCGCCACTCAAGGCTGTTTCGGCGCTGACATGGCCGATCTCGTTGAAAATATGCTGCCAGAGTTGGGTTTCACGCGGACTGCTCAATGGCAGATCAACGTGGCCGCCCTCCCCCGGCAACGCGGCGAATCGGCCCTCGCCCAAATCGAGCAAGGTACCGACGCCCAGGCCCGTGCCCGGGCCGATCACCACCGCCGGGCGCAGCGGCTCCGGCGTGCCTTCGCAGACCACGCGGAATTCGCCGGGCTGCAAACGGGTCATGCCCAGGGCCATGGCCGAGAAGTCGTTGACCAGCAACAGCTGATCCACCTGCAAGGCCTGGCAAAAGCCCTTGCGGCTCAGGCGCCAGTGATTGTTGGTGAACTTGAATTCGTCGCCGCTCACGGGGCCTGCTACCGACAGGCACACCGAGCCGATCGCCCCCGGCGCCAGCCCCAGGCCATTCAGGTAGAGGCTGATCGCTTCTTCCGGGCTGGGGAAATCTGCTGTCGCCAGCACCTGGACCGATTCCAGTTGCTGGTTTTTCCACAACGCGAAACGTGCGTTGGTCCCACCGATGTCACCGACCAAAGCCAGTTTCAATTAAGCGTCTCCAGGGCAGAAGTGAAGGCGCTGGCGCCCTGCTCCGCCGAGCTGAAGGCCATGCGCATGAAACCGAACAGCTCGCGACCGGTGCCGATGTTGTTGCCCAACTGGCCTTTGGCCGGTGTGCGCGCTGCGAATTCTTCGGCGTCCACCTTAAGCTCCAGGGTGCCTTTGACGCCATCGACGCGGATGATATCGCCCTCTTGCACTCGCGCCAAAGCGCCGCCGACATAAGCCTCGGGGCTGACATGAATGGCCGCCGGGATTTTCCCCGACGCGCCGGACATGCGCCCGTCGGTCACCAGCGCGACTTTGAAGCCGCGATCCTGCAACACGCCGAGGAACGGTGTCATCTTGTGCAGTTCCGGCATGCCGTTGGAGCGCGGGCCCTGGAAGCGCATCACCGCGACAAAATCCTTCTCCAGCAAACCGGCCTTGAAGGCATCGGCCAGGTCCTGCTGATCCTGGAACACCATGGCCGGCGCTTCGACAATCTGGTTTTCCACGGCCACAGCGGAGACTTTCATCACACCGCGACCGAGGTTGCCTTCCATCACCCGCAGGCCACCTTCGGCCGAGAACGCACGAGCGACCGGACGCAGGATGCTTTCATCGAGGCTGTCGGTCACGCCTTCGCGCCAAACCAGCTGGCCATTGTCGAGGAACGGTTCCTGGGTGTAGCGGCTCAGGCCGTGGCCCATCACGGTGTTGACGTTTTCGTGGAGCAGCCCGGCTTCCAGCAGTTCGCGGATCAGGAACGACATGCCGCCCGCCGCCTGGAAGTGGTTGATGTCGGCTTTGCCGTTCGGGTAGACGTGGCTCAGGGTCGGCACGACTTCGGAGAGGTCGGCCATGTCCTGCCAGGTCAGTTGAATGCCCGCCGCCATGGCGATGGCCGGCATGTGCAGGGTGTGGTTGGTCGAGCCGCCGGTGGCATGCAACGCGACAATCGAGTTGACCAGCGAACGCTCGTCGACGATTTCGCCGATCGGGATGTAGTCACCGTTCTGCTTGGTCAGGCGCGTGACCTGGTGCGCGGCCTCGCGGGTCAAGGCATCGCGCAACGGCGTGTTCGGGTTGACGAAGGACGCGCCCGGCAGGTGCAGGCCCATGACTTCCATCAGCAACTGGTTGGTGTTGGCGGTGCCGTAGAAGGTGCAGGTGCCAGGGCTGTGGTAGGACTTCATTTCCGATTCCAGCAGCTCTTCGCGGGTCGCCTTGCCTTCGGCGTACTTCTGGCGCACGTCGGCTTTCTGCTTGTTGGAAATGCCCGAGACCATCGGCCCACCCGGCACGAAGATCATCGGCAGATGGCCGAAGCGCAGCGCGCCCATCATCAGGCCCGGCACGATCTTGTCGCAGATGCCGAGCAGCAGCGCGCCGTCGAACATGTTGTGGGACAGCGCCACGGCCGTGGACAACGCGATCACTTCGCGGCTCGGCAGGCTCAGTTCCATGCCCGGTTCGCCCTGGGTCACGCCATCGCACATCGCCGGGGTGCCACCGGCGAACTGGCCGACGGAGCCGATCTCGCGCAGGGCCTTTTTGATTAATTCGGGAAAGACTTCGTACGGCTGGTGCGCCGAGAGCATGTCGTTATATGACGAAACTATCGCGATGTTGGCGGAGTTCATCATCCGCAGGCTGTGCTTGTCATCGCTGCCGCAACCGGCCACGCCGTGGGCGAAGTTGGCGCATTGCAGCTTGCCGCGCATCGGACCGTCGCTGGCCGCACCGCGGATCAATGCAAGGTAGGCCTCACGCGTGGCGCGGCTGCGGGCGATAAGCCGTTCAGTGACCTCAAGGACGCGGGGATGCATGTGTAGAACTCCAGGCTAACGGATGTGGCGACCTGATTGTCTATGCTGATCAAAGGCCGGTGTCGATGGGATGACAAACGGTTTATTTGACCATTCGGACCAGTTGATTCAGGTCACTCGTTGTAGATCGAACAAAATATTGCCATCAAAAAGGCTTGTTTTCTATTTTTTTACGAATAATCTTGTAATTCCAACAACAAAACGACGGTAGCGCCGCAATATGACTCTTCGAATCGCAATCAATGGTTTTGGCCGCATCGGCCGCAATGTCCTTCGCGCACTCTATACCCAAGGCTACCGTCAGGATCTGCAGATCGTCGCCATCAACGACCTGGGCGACAGCGCGATCAATGCTCATCTACTCAAGTACGACACCGTTCACGGCACGTTCGATGCCGATGTCCAGCACGATCAGGAGAGCCTGACGGTCAACGGCGACCGCATTTCGGTCAGCGCCATCCGCAACCCGGCCGAGCTGCCCTGGGCCGCGGAAAAAATTGATGTCGTGTTCGAATGCACCGGTCTGTTCACCGATCGGGCCAAAGCCGCCGCGCATATTACGGCCGGCGCGCGCAAAGTGATCATCTCGGCCCCGGCCAAAGGCGCCGACGCTACCGTGGTTTACGGGGTGAACCACGACATTCTGCGCCAATCGCACCAGATCATTTCCAACGCGTCATGCACCACCAACTGCCTGGCCCCGGTGGCCCAGGTGCTGCATCGCGAACTGGGCATCGAAAGCGGCCTGATGACCACCATCCACGCCTACACCAACGATCAGCACCTGACCGACGTCTATCACGTCGACCCGTACCGCGCCCGTTCGGCCACCCAGAACATGATCCCGAGCAAGACCGGTGCTGCCGAAGCGGTGGGCCTGGTGCTGCCGGAACTGGCGGGCAAATTGACCGGCATGTCGGTGCGCGTACCGGTGATCAATGTGTCGCTGGTGGACCTGACCGTGCAGCTCAAGCGCGAAGCGTCGGCCGATGAGGTCAATGCGCTGCTGAAAGAAGCCAGCCAGCACTCGAAGATCCTTGGCTACAACACCCTGCCGCTGGTCTCCAGCGACTTCAACCACAACCCGCTGTCGTCGATCTTCGACGCCAACCACACCAAGGCCAGCGGCAAGCTGCTCAAGGTATTGGCCTGGTATGACAACGAGTGGGGCTTCTCCAACCGCATGCTCGATAACTGCCTGGCGCTGTGCAACGCTGAATAAGCAGCACGCCCCCCGGTCTTGTAGGAGCAGCCGGTCGACGCTCGATTGCTCGCGATGG
>NZ_JBFUHY010000117.1:0-9903 GCF_056402155.1 Pseudomonas sp. P4_C1 | reverse complement strand
TTTTTCGTTCAGCACACKACCTCAGCCATCCCGCAAATCCCTGTGGGAGCGAGCYTGCTCGCGATGGCGTCCGCAAGAACCCYGCATCAACAARAAGGGCGAACCCACCAGGTTCGCCCTTTTTGCATCACACCCACTAAGATCACAGCTTGGCCTCCCACAGTATTTTCKTTCAGCACACGACCTCAGCCATCYCGCAAATCCCTGTGGGAGCGAGCYTGCTCGCGATGGCGTCCGCSARAACACCACRCATTACCCAGCATCCACAAAAAAKGGCGAACCTGTGARGGTTCGCCCTTTTTGCATTTCACCGCTTGGCCTGCAACAACGCTCAAGCTCCGAATTGATGTGGGCCGGACTGGCCCCATCGCGAGCAAGCTCGCTCCCACAGGTTTTTCGTTCAGCACACGACCTCAGCCATCCCGCAAATCCCTGTGGGAGCGAGCTTGCTCGCGATGGCGTCCGCSAAAACACCACACATWACCCAGCATCCACAAAAAAKGGCGAACCTGTGARGGTTCGCCCTTTTGCGTTTGCCCGTCAGCCGTTACAGCTTGGCCTGCAACAACGCCTCGAGCTTCTCCTGATCCCGCGCGAACTGACGAATCCCCTCAGCCAGCTTCTCGGTCGCCATCGCATCTTCGTTGGACAACCAGCGGAACTGCGCCTCGTTGAGGCTCAGGCGCGCTTCACCGGCATTGCCTGGCGCCAGCTTGCGTTCCAGCTTGCCGGTATCCGCGGCCAGCTTGTCGATCAGGTCCGGGCTGATAGTCAGGCGGTCGCAGCCGGCCAGTTGCTCGATCTGGCCCAGATTGCGGAAGCTCGCCCCCATGACCACGGTCTTGTAGTCATTGGCCTTGTAGTAGTTGTAGATGCGTGTCACCGACTGCACGCCTGGATCATCGGCGCCGGTGTAGTCGTTGCCGTTGGCTTTCTTGTACCAGTCGTAGATGCGGCCTACGAATGGCGAAATCAGGAACACCCCGGCATCGGCGCAAGCGGCTGCCTGGGCGAAGGAGAACAGCAGGGTCAGGTTGGTCTGGATGCCTTCCTTCTCCAGGATCTCGGCAGCGCGGATGCCTTCCCAGGTGGACGCGATCTTGATCAGCACGCGGTCGCGGCCAATACCGGCCTTGTCGTACAGCTCGATCAGGCGATGCGCACGCTTCAACACGGCGTCAGTGTCGAACGACAGGCGCGCATCCACTTCGGTGGAAATACGGCCCGGGATCACTTTCAGGATTTCTTGCCCCACGGCCACGCCAAAACGGTCGCTGGCCAGGCCCACATCGCCCTTGCAGTCATTGACGCAGGCGTTCAGCAGCTCGGCATACGCCGGAATGGCCGCGGCCTTGAGCAGCAGGGAAGGGTTGGTGGTGGCGTCCACGGGTTTAACGCGAGCGATAGCTTCGAAGTCGCCGGTGTCGGCAACCACGGTGGTCATTTGTTTAAGTTGTTCCAGCTTGGAAGTCATGGGCGTGCTCTGTCCTATGGGTCTGATGACATTACCCGAGCGCTGACAGCCACTCAAGGGCGCGTACGTGTATCAATGCCCCCTGCGGCAACAACCTGAAAACAGGTGTTTGAAAGGTGGGGCGCGGTGTCGATAAATAGGATGCCAGGCGGGCTCACAGGTTCAACTCATCTGACGGTCAGCGCCTTGCAACCAGATCATCTGACGCCTGAATCCCCTGATAACGCTCGCGGCACCTTGCGTGCAATTACCGATATCGTTGAAGTCTATATAGTTCGATTGCAGGCTCAATTATTGTTATAAAAAGTCAATTAATACACTGACAAAGTTAGTCTTCGCGCTAACAAATGTAATGTTATTTATCAGGCGTTTTGATCGTTAGAATACGTCCAGTACATATATGGAATAAAGTGTAATGTAATAATTGGGAATGTGTGTTTGTAGAAATAACTTCACAGCGTGAAGAGGTATATGTTTTTGGATGCGTTTGATGATTTGATGCTTGGCTACGCACTAAAAAAATTGACCGAGGTGTTTGAAGAAATCGAGGAGGTTTCGAAAAACACCGCTTCGGACAAGGCAACGTGCGTGCTGGGTATCAGACAATCCAAAGCCGCAAAAAAAATCCCCGTCTGGCTGGGGCGCCTGAGAGGCAGCACCCCTTATCAAGTCACGCATGCTCTGATCGATCAGATGCACGCCTCTCGAAAACTCGACCGCGACCTGCGCTTCGCGGCACAAGCTGCCTTGCTGGAAGCCCTGATAGAGGACGGACTGGCAATGCACATCGCGAGCTATTCAGTGGTTGTCGTAGAGAATCGCCTGAAGTGCTTTTTGGATCGATGAGCGTTCTACCTACTGAGCACGCGCCCAGTGCCCATTGCACTGGGAAATTGCACGAGGCGTGAGGAAGTAGATTGGTGTCAAAACTGTACATCGCACAATACGCCGGCATCACCGTCATGCTTCCAGCGGCCATGGTCGTCGCCGGTTGGCTGTGGTGCATGGCATCCAGAAAACTCGCGCTCTTATGGCTAGGCGTACTGTTCGTGGCCTATTTTGTCGTAGGTCTCAGTAAAGTGCTGTTCAAGGGCTGGGGAATCGGCCTGGAAAGCCTGAATATCGCGGTCATCAGCGGCCACGCAATGAACGCTTGCCTGGTGTCGACCGTTGTCCTGAGTTTGCTATTGCGCCAACTGGATCATCGGCTTCGATGGCTGGCACTGGGGGCGGGGCTGCTGTCGACCTGGTGGTTCAGCGTCCAGTATGTCGGGCAAACGATTCATCCTCTGCCGGAAGCGATTGCCGGGGCGGTCGTGGGGTCAGCCGCGGCGTGCGTATTTCTTTTCAGGCTGGAGAGAAAGGAAATCCGCAAAATTCCCCGGACGGCCCTCATGCTGGGGCTCGCGATTATCATGCTGAGTACGAGCATTCCAAAATATACAGCCGAGAGGCTCTTGAGCTCTTTCGCAGTCACTCTTTCGGGGGCGGAAAAGGCATTCAAGCAGCCTCACTGGCGCACTCGCGGAGAATCGTCAAGGTTGTAGACTTTGCTTCGATTGTGAGTTCTGGCGAAGTGGCGTCACCAGAATTCACTACTGTTTTTTCTCTTCGATCCGATCCAGCAGCTCTGCAGTTTTTTTCTGCATCAGTGCAACATCGCCACGACTCTCAACCTTCAACAGGATCTCGCTCTGCGCTGGGCAGATCTTGAAGCGCCACTCAGTGAACGTCAGGCTCAGGCCGTCGCTGTCATCCACATCCAGTGCTTCACTGGCATACAGGGTCCGCAAGTGGTCGAGTACCGCAATAGGATTACCGACCATGCACCGAATATCACCCGAGGAAGGAAAGAGCCCGATGCGCTCCACCAACAACTTTGGCTGTGGGGTGATAGTAGGGGGAACACTTTCGTATGTCCGCAACCAGGCCATCAATCCACTGTTGCCCTCGGTGAACTTCTGCCCAAAAACCATATTGCCCGGTGCAAAAGGGTCCAGCGACTTATAGACGGAGTCGATCGGTGATCCGGAAGCGTTCATAGTGGTCTGCCTTGAAAAAGATTTATGGCCGCTCAAAAAACGCGGCACCCAAGAGCAAAAAAATACCGTTTACAGGCCTTTCTTATAGAAAATCGCAAAACAGAAATGGGTAGCGTCGATTCAGTGCTTTGATGTTTGCACACGTGTTGTCGCTATGCCCACGGACCAAGCCATGGTCTTAAGTGCCCGGGAACCCGGCGGACTGTTTGACGGGCTGCACCCAACGCCACGCAATCAAGCCGATCGACACTCCGACAGTATTGGCCAAGGCGTCGTAAGGTGATGCCGTGCGCAGCGGCATCAGTGCTTGTGCATATTCGATCAGGATCCCCGTCAGCAGACAGCCCAAGGCAATCCAGCGCGCCTTGACCCGCATGAATGCCAGTTGGCAACTAAAAGACAACGCGAAAAAACCAATCAGGTGATGCAGCTTGTCTTCCTGGGCAAAGGCTTCGGGAACCGGTTGCGCACGCAAAGCGGCGGTCAGCAAGACCACACTGACGCTGATGAAAAACAGCGTGCGTATCCTTTGGGAAAGTTGTGTGACACCCAGGAGTAACGAACTCATTCGGTGATTTTCTCAAAGTTCTTATAGAACGCATCTTTGTCGCGGCCATTGGTCATTGTGTACAGCGAATATTGGCGGTTGAGACGCGCGCCACCATCGCGGGTCAAAGGAGCCCAGACCAGATTGGCGCGACGCAGCGTGGAAACGCTCATCAACTCGTCGAAGGGGACCGAGATATAGATACCCTTGTCGAAGCTACCCTCGCCGAACTCTTCTGCCGAGGCCGTAGTGCGGGTGACCCAGCCACCGAACCTCACGCCGTTATTGAACTCATGCGACACATCGAACGTGGCACCCCAATCGCGCGCCAGGTAACGCCCGACACTGACCGCCGCCTGCAAATCGTACGGCAGTTCGGTATAGGTGGTGATGTGACCGGTCACGGTCTTGTAATCGCGCAGACCAAAACCCTGGTCAAAGTCACGCTGGCGTACATAGTTCAAATCAGCACCCAGGGCCCAGCGCTCGCCCATCGGGCGGTACAGCAATTCACCGCCGACCCCGGCGAACATTGACTCCAGATAACCGCCATACACCATGCCATACAAGTCTTGATCCAGCTGCTTGGCATGGTTGAGCTGAAATGTCGGCATCGTTACATCAGAGGTGATGACGTACTTGCGCAAATCGGTCCGCACTCGGGGCAGGTTGCTCGGTGCGTCGTACTTGAACTTTTCAAAGTTGTTCAGCAGATTGGTGCTGATGACCCCACTCGTCCACGTACTGCGGGTAAAGCGGTATTCTGCGTCCACATCAGCGGTCAGCTGGTACAGCATGCCGTCGGGACCGCCAACGTTTTGCTTGTAACCCAAGCCGATACCATAGCTAAAGCGCTCGAGGGCCTGGGTGTACAGCGTGTTTTCAATGTGTGGCGTGGCCCGGTTCAATTCGGTGGTGCGGTGCAGGTCTGTGAGGTCTTGTTGGTTGTTCACCACGGCCCGGAAGGTGTCGCGCGGCACACTGGTTTCGTCCACAGGCATGTCGTAACGCTTGTTCACCATCGTGAACCAGTCGATGTCGTCATTCGCGCTGTTGTCCAGAATCCGGCTGGCCCGGCCCACGCCTTTGGCGGAGTAGAAATAGCGCGACTGCTCGCCATACACAATCAGCTCGGAATCGCGCTGAGCAATACGCTCGACCTTATAACCCGCGTTGTTTTCCAGTCGTTTGGAAACCCCCGCCCAGTCGACCTGATCGAGCGGCGTGGTTGGCTCGTGTGCCGGCAGCGCTTCGGCAGCGGGGTCGTAGCGCTTGGCCGGCGCCTTGCGGCTGGCGAAATTGGTATGAAAGGTGATGCCGAACAACGCGGTGTTGCCGCGCTCCCAACCTGCGGTCAAATCGACTGAGTCACTCAGCTTGAACACCGCCCCGATGTTGATGGGCGAGTCCTGCTTCAGGCTAGTGTTGAACGGCTCGTGCTTGTAGTCGTTACCGTCGAACTCGAGCTTCAAGCTCAAGGGCGACCAGGGCGTCTGATAGGCCACGCCGCCAAACAACGCGGGTGAGCCGCGAAAATACAAGTTGGTATTGACGTTGCCTGCGTCCGCGCCCGTGTTTACCGGGCGTGTATCAAAGCGCTCATCGAGGTACCCCAGCGGGTTTTCGAAATCCCCGCGGTTACCGATGTAGCCCCAGGCAATGCCCAGGCTGAAATCCAGATCGTAGTAACGTTTGTTCGCCACAAAGTATTCGCTGGAAAACAGGCCGGTGCCCCCGATGTCCCGAAAACCGAGCGCGACCTCGGGCAACCAGTGGCTTTCTTGCCAGAGGCGGGCTTTGACATCGACCGCTTTGTCTTTATAGACCTGGTCGCCGCTTAATGCCTCGGCCCCGTATTTATGGTTGCCGATAGCGGTATAACGGAAACTGCCTTCCAGCCAGTCAAGGGGCTGTATTGAAATGCTATAGCGCGAATAGGGGTCTGTCCGGTTGGCGTTGAGGCTGAATTCGCCTGCGGGTGCCATCCGTGCGGTGGGGGTTTGCAGCAAACCCACGCCACCGAAATCATTCTGGGTAAAACGCGGCTCTCCATGAGCCAGGCTGTAGGGCAACAACACTACGGCGGCGAAACGTAACTTCAAGGGGCCACCTCGGGCAGCGGTTGGGTGGCGAGAAACTGGGCAAGCTGCTCGTTCAAGTCGGGTGTGGGCAGGTCCGGATCATCGTTGCGCACGGGCACCAGAATGGTGCTGCCTGCGGCGGCAAACACCCCGTCTTCGTTGTTCCAGGCGGCGCTGCCGACTCGCTTGACCTGGCCATCGGGCTGAATCAGCCACAGGTAATCGGCATCGGCGTCGGTCACCGGCAGACAGCTTTCAAGATATTCCTGGACTGGCTGCAGCGCGCGATAAGGCAGCGCGCAGGGCTGTTCAACGGCGCCCACCACAGTGACCGTAGTCGGGCGTAGAGGGTAAATCAGCCGGTCGCCGTCACTGAGCGAGTAATTGCGGGCGAACGCGACCTCCAGCGCCACGGGGTCGAGCACCGCGACTCTGCGGCCGGTAACGGGTAGTCGGCTGACCTCTTCAAGCAGGCGCGCGGCCAGGGTTGCAAGGCTGCTTTTTTCTTCAAGCAAGGCCCCACGTTGCAGCAATTTCAGATCGAACAGCACACCGGCTTTAAGGCGGATTTGCTGCTCCACCAGTGGCTGGTGCAGCCAGGCGGCGGCCAGCCAGTAACTTTCGGCGTTCGGGCGTCCCTGGCTGACGGCATCGAGCAAGCGTGCACCTGGCACGAACGCGAAGGAACCGGCGTTTTTTACATCACCCGTGACCGTGACAGCGG
Organism: Pseudomonas sp. P4_C1; assembly: GCF_056402155.1. NCBI lineage: Bacteria > Pseudomonadati > Pseudomonadota > Gammaproteobacteria > Pseudomonadales > Pseudomonadaceae > Pseudomonas > Pseudomonas sp. P4_C1. The sequence goes on along the minus strand of NZ_JBFUHY010000117.1, from coordinate 3,035 downwards.
CCTGAGTCATCGCAGAACTGGCCAGCAACAGGCAAGCCGACAGCGTTTTCAAATATCTCACCGAGCCGTCTCCCGGTCAGGGCGCAATTGCACAATCTTCAAGAAAAGTTCCGGCGTGAGATGTTGTTCGCTCTGCAGGATCAAGCCATCGTCAGGCCTGACCCAAAAACGGTTGGTGGCCTTGAACCCCAACTCGGGTATGTCGATGCGTTCGTCTATGCGCTGCAACGCATAGTCCTTGTCCAGGATGGTGACGGTTTCGATGGCCTGTCGACTGAAGCGACTGTTGACCGCCAGTCCAACCCGCGGCCCCTGATAGACATCTATCCAGCGGGTACTGCTGTAACCATCGGGCAATCGCTGCAAGCCAAGCTTGAACGGCGACTCGCCGTCGAAGCGCGTACCGTCGAGATTGATGCCCAGGCCCACGCTACGCACGACCAGACCATCGCGCATCAACAACACCTGTTTGCCGGAGGCGACCCAGAACTCCAGGTCGCCCTGCTGGCGTAGCTTGGCCAACACACCGTCGCTTTCGTCCGTGGTGACCTTGATCTGTGCGTAGGGCACGGCCTCCACTTGCGCCGCGGTCAATTCCAGCGACGGGGCGCCCAGTGTGGAGGCTTTAAAGGTATCCAGGGACGCCTGCATCAACGGATTGCAGCCACACAGCAGTAATCCCACCGCCAGGCATGAGCTGTTACGCAAAGTTTTCAAAGCGGCTCAAACCTTATCGACTGCTGGCTTCACTGAGATTGTTTGTGGCCGCTGCTCCGGTACCGAGGACAAGAGCCGAAGGCAGCAACTGGCTGATCAAGCGGTTCCAGCGGGTCACGCCTGCAGGGCCGACGTAGACAATGTCCTGGGGGTGCAGATCGAAGCGGCTGGCGAGAGCAAATGCGGTAGGCGTTTCGGCGTCCAGTTGAAAGACTTGTGCCGGCTCGGTTTCAAGGTTCTCGGCACCTCGAATGACATACAGCGCATTGCCATTGGAGGTGGCCTGGTTCAGTCCACCGACCGTTCCGACCGCATCCGCCAGATTCATCCGATTGATTTTGAACGTGAGCGCCCGAGGCTGGTTGACCTCACCCATGACGTAGATCTTTTTCCGGTCGTTGTAGGGCAGGTACAACTGATCGCCGTCTTTCAAATAGACGTTATGCAACTGCGAGCCTTTGCCGTTAAGCGAGTCCAGGTCGAGCGGATACTCACGTCCGTCCCGGGTCAGTGTCAGGCCGGCAAGGTCGGCATTCAATGGATCGACAGTAGCAGTACCCATGGCTTCGACGACACTGAGCGGCGAAGTGGTAATAGGTTGTTGACCGGCTTTCAAAATAGCACCGGAAATAACGACTTTTTGACTGGCAAAGCGCAAAACACTCAAGTCAACCTGGGGGCTGTCGACGAATTGAGTCAGGCGCTCGGCAATAAAACCGCGAAGCTCCTCGATGGTTTTGCCTTCAGCATGAATATTGCCGATATAGGGGTAAAACATGGTGCCGTCCGGGCGTACCAGGCGACCGTTCGCATCAATTTGCTGTTGCGCACCCGACGGCGCAGTCAACTCAGGATGGTCCCACACGGTGATGTACAACACATCATTGGCGCCAATCCGGTAAGCCCCCGGCTTGTACGCCAACAACTCGGCGGGCACCGAGGCTTGCACTTTTGTCGCCGCGTTCTGGGCAATCAGTTTGGGCGTTATYGGAATCAACTCGATCCGAGTGCTTTCCGGTGAGCCTTCACGGCCGACCTGGCTGGTATCCAGGTGTTGACCAGGTGAGAACATACAGCCCTGCAGGGCAACACCTGCAAGCACAGCGAGCGACAAACTACGAATCATGATTGAGGACACTTGTGGAGGGAACACATCAGAACGAAACCACCCGGATTGCTCCGGGTGGTAGAAGGCTATCGACCTCGCGGTGCGCTTAGCGAGTACCGGTGGTACCAGTGGTGCCGGTAGTGCCAGTAGTGCCGCCGTCATTGTTGCTTCCGCCACCACTGGATGACAGCGCAGCTGCGCCGGCTATAACCGCGGCGCCGAGGCCGAGAGCAGTCCCTGTGGTCAGGCTGCCAACGAGAGGGGTGTTCAGACTCAAAGGAGCATTTTCTGCGGGTTTTGCAGGTTTGCCTGGAGCAGAAGACGCTGCGGGAGGCTCAGCCGCGAAAACGGAGGCACTTAAAGAAAGCATTAGAGCGGAAGCAAGTAGTTTGGTCATGGTAGATTCCTTTTTGATGCATCGTCGGTATTGGCGGTGAAACTAAGAAGCTAGCGTGCAAGGCCAAAAACTCTGAGCGTCCAGTAACGTTAAGGATAGTATCGATTCGAACTCGATGAGAGCGGACCTCTGGGGCATTCCTCACTGAGTCTTATCTCGCGATCATTGCCTTAAGAATACCTGTGTAGGACGGCTAATAGGTCTGACGTTTTCTAACGTCCTCGGGTTTCTAACATTGGTTAGCCATGCCAGAGGGCGAGTCCAATGTATGCAATCCATGAATCTATGGTCACCCCCGTTTCTGCAATACTGATCAGCGGGCGAAGTGGTTGGCTTGCTTAAATCTATTCGGCGTCTATCTGGGGCATGCCCCGAGCCACGATGAGAGTCGCGCCCGACGATCCTAAAAAAACCAGCGGCTTCATATAGCCGGTTCATGGATCAGGTTCTTCGCCAGGCCGGAAGGCCGTTCACCATTCGTTATTCAGCTATCGCAAAACCTGGAAGCTAAATCGTGGTACTGCAACAACCGCAGGGTCAGACGCTCAAGGTGTCTGGCCCTGCTTCAAACTCGCTATGGTGGGCTGCTATCGCCCAGGCGATCCGCGCCAGCTTGTTCGCTAGGGCGCAGGCCACCACATTTGAATGCCGTCGCATCAGTAGTGAGCGCACCCCATCGGCCAGAGCCCCTTTCTGGTGTTCAAGCCGCTGCATGTAAACCCTGGCGCACTGAACCAGCAGTCGCCTGAGATTCTTGTAACTGCGCTTGCTGATCCCCAGCAAATTCGCCTTGCCGCCCGTGCTGTACTGTCT
>NZ_JBFUHY010000116.1:0-9980 GCF_056402155.1 Pseudomonas sp. P4_C1 | reverse complement strand
GCGCAGCGGTAGTTCAGTCGGTTAGAATACCGGCCTGTCACGCCGGGGGTCGCGGGTTCGAGTCCCGTCCGCTGCGCCATATCTGCCCCGAGGCCCACTGAACGCCTTGGAGCTACGAAGAAAGCCGTTGGTTTACTTCGAGTCGATAGCAAAGACCCTGGTCGAAAGACCGGGGTTTTTTGTGTCTGAAATTCAGGTTTTTCTCCTCTCGCCTTTTTCCAGACGGACCTTTCTGCGTGCCTCTTCGCATGAATGGCCGATTGGAGCTGCGACGCCGTCGTTCAGCGGCGCCTCTGACCTCGCGCTACCGAGATTCACGGCTACAGTTAACGTGCTGCGTCGAGTAGTCGCGTTTTTTTGATTTGTCAGTCAGTTTTTGGTTTTCCGTAAGGCCATAAGCCTATAAACTTAACCTTTCGGTCAGCTTTGCACTGTCAACAACAGCCTTTTGCATCGTCGAAAAGGGCTTCTGCAAGACTCGAGATTTCCAGTACATAACCAGAAGGGCGGACCCTATAACCGCCCAGAGGATGATCCATGTCCAACCGTGATATATCCCGGCGCTCGTTCCTTCAGGGCGGGCTGGTAGCGGGTGTGAGCGTGACGCTCGCGCCATTGAGCAGCCAGGCGCTGGCCGCCTTGATGGAAAACAGCGTGACCGTGCCGTCCGAGCAGTGGCTCGGCAACAATGGCAAGGCGCGCGCCCGTAACGATGCCTTGTCCAAGGTCTGCGGCAGCAAGGTCTTTGCCCGCGACATCCGCGCCAAGGACATGCCGGGCTGGCCGCAGCAGCAGGGCCACGCCATGCTGCTCAAAACCATCAAGGCGGACCGCACCTACGCGGGTCTGGACCTTTCATGGCTCGGTACCGAGTTGCAGCCCGACCGCATCGTCACCGCCGAAGACCTGGTCAAGGACGGTATCGTGTTCCCTGAGGAGCACGCCCCGGATCCGCTGTTGCCGGCCGGCAAGGTGCCGATGTTCATCGGCCACCCGGTGGCGATCCTGATCTGGAACGACTTCGAGCGTTTCCGTCAGGCCAAGAACCAACTCAAATTCAATGACAAGGCGATTCGTTACGGTGCCCAGGTACCGTTCTACGAAGGCGATCCCTACGGCAGCTTCCGCTACGTGCGTGTCGGCGGCACGACCTCGGCGGATGAAGACGAGTTCGCCAGCCTCAAGGATTCGATCCTGTTCCCGATGTTGAAAAACCGCCGTCCGGTGTGGAATGCCCAGCCGAACCTGCACGGCAACCTGACCGAGCGCGGGTTGTTCTACGCCGAGCGCATGAAGCAACAGATCGACACGCCGCCGGACAACTGGCTGGTGTTCGACGAGCGCTACAAGACCCCGTCGATCGAGCCGGCCGCGCTGGAGCCGGACAACGGCAACGGCTGGTACGACCCGGCCACCAAGACCTTGCATTTCGTCGTCGCCACCCAGTGCCCGCTGGAAACCGCGACCGAGACCGCGAAGATGATCGCGCCGTCGCGTTTCGGCCTGGCCAACCTGAACATGCACCCGGGTTATACCGTCGGTTACGGCTCCAAAGACCACAACATTTTCGTCTACTACGCAGCGTTGGCAGCGTTGTACGGCGCCGGTGTGCCGGTGCGTCTGGCCAACGACCGCTACGAGCAGTTCCAGAGCGGCATCAAGCGCCACCCGTTCGACATTCGCTACCAACTGGCGGTGGACAAGAACGACTACAGCTTCAAGATTTTCCGCGCTGAAATGAGCGTCGACGGTGGCGGGCGAATCAACTACAGCCCGTCGGTGGCTGCGGTGGGCGCCACGGCAGCCCAGTCGATCTACTACATGCCGCAGAACGATTTGCAGGTTACGGCCTATCACTCCCGCGCCGTTGAAGCCGGGTCGATGCGCGGCTACGGCACCCTGCAGAGCATGGCTGCGACCGAGATGATGGTCGACGAAATCGCCGGTCGCCTCGGTGTCGATGCCATTGAGCTGCGCCGCAAGAACGCACTGCGCTCGGGCATGAAAAACACCCAGGGCGCGATCCCGGCCGGTGCCTTGCGCCTGCACGAGATTCTCGACAAGGCGGCGGTCCACGACACCTGGAAAAACCGCGACGCGATCAAGAAACAACGCGAAGCCGCCGACCCCGATAACTGGTACGGCGTCGGTTTCGCCATTTGCCAGAAAGACTTCGGTACCGGTTCCGAAGCGCCAATGGCCAGCATTGAATTTACTGCCGAAGGCCGCATCAGCCTGCGCCACATCGGTATCGAAATCGGCACCGGCATGTCCACCTCCCAGGCCATGGTCGTGGCCGATTTCCTCGGTATCCCGGCGCACGAGGTGAAGACCGGCGAAACCCAGTGGAAAGAGTTGCAGCTGATCAGTGGCGGCAACCCGTACATCATGAGTCAGGCCGAGCAGGACAATTTCCTGCGCAATCCACGCTGGGTCGGCAAGGTCGCTTCGGCTTCGTCGGCCACCAACTCGGCGTACTACTTCAGCCACGCCACCCGTGAAGCGGCGCGCGTGCTGTTCAACCACGGCCTGTGGCCGGCGGCGCTGGAGATCTGGCGCCAAGGCCCTTATGGCGGTCAGGCCAACCCTTATGTGGTGCGCCGCGAAGACGCCCATTGGGTCGACGGCAAGCTCACCGCCAACGGTATGGAGCCACTGCCATTCGCCATGCTGGCCAAGCGCGTTCACGAACGTGGCCTGGTGAGCGGTGCCACCGTGCATGGTTTCAACCGCTGGAGCTGGGCCGAGGCCGAGTTCAGCATCGACGGCGTGCGTGAGCGCTTGCCGCTCGACGGCCTGGCCGTGAAGTACGGCGACGGTGCACCGAAGGCGAAGAAGGTGCAGATGAACAGCGCCGGTTTCCATCTGCTGGATCGGCAGGGCATCGCCTACCCGGCGACCCAACTGAACAACGCGGCGGTGACTTACTACAGCCCGGTCGCGACGCTGGTGGAAGTGAAGGTCAACAAGGGTTCGAACGAAGTGTCGGTACTCAACCATCACTCGTGGGTCGAGTGCGGTCGGGTGCTGGTGGAAGAACTGGTCAGGGGCCAGCTCGAAGGCGGGATCGCCATGGGCATCGGCCATGCGCTGATGGAAGAGATGCCGCTGTACGAAGGCGGGCCGGGGGAGGGTGACTGGAACTTCAACCGTTACCGTCTGCCGATGGCGCGTCACGTCGCGGTGTGGAAACAGACGGCGGACATCCTGCCGCCATTGTCGCCAAGCGACCCGTCCAAGGGCATCGCCGAGGTGGTGATGATCCCGGTGGTCGGTGCCATCGGTAACGCCGTGGCCCATGCCATCGGCAAACGTGTCCGCGACCTGCCTATTACTTCTGCACGCATCAAGGAGGCCCTCAATGGCTAACCGTCCGCTTCAACTGACCCTCAACGGTCAATCCGTCGGCCCGGTGGACATCCCTGATGACCTGCCGATGATCGACTACCTGCACGAATACAAGAACCTCACCGGTTCGCGCCTGGGCTGCGGCCAGGGCATCTGCCACGCCTGTGTGGTGATCGTCGACAACCCCGACGGCACCAGCGAGGAAGTGCGCACCTGCATCACCGGCGCACACTATTTCGAAGGCAAGAAAGTACGGACCATCGAAGGCCATGCGACCCGCGACGAGCAGGGCAAGGTCACCGAGCTGAACCCGATCCAGCAGCGCTTTGTTGATGAATTTGCCTTCCAGTGCAGCTACTGCGCGCCGGGCTTCGTCAATGCCGCGACCGTGCTGGTGGAAAAGCTGCAGCGTCAGCCGATCGTCAAAAGCCAGCTGGAAAAAGTCATCGAGGACAGCCTCGGTCATCACATCTGCCGTTGCACCGGGTACGTGCGCTACTACAGCGCCACCCGCAACGTGCTGACCGATCTCGGCCTGGTCAAGGAGGGTTAAGCATGAAGCTTCTACTTAGCCGCCTGGCGTTGGCGGTTGGTCTGGCTGCGCCTGTGGTGGCGGCTCACGCCGATGATGCGCAGGTCAAGCAAGGCGAGTACCTCGCCCGCGCCGCCGACTGCATGGCGTGCCATACCGCACCGGGTGGCGCGCCCTATGCGGGCGGTCTGCCGATCGTGTCGCCGTTCGGCACGATCTACGGCACCAACATCACCCCGAGCAAAGAGCACGGCATCGGCCTGTACAACGATGACGAGTTCTTTGCCGCGCTGACCGAAGGCAAGCGCCGGGATGGCGCGAACCTGTATCCGGCGATGCCCTACACCTCGTATCACCTGATGCCGCGAGCAGATTCCGACGCGATTCATGCCTACCTGAAAACCGTCGAACCGATCGAGCGCGCCGCACCGGTCACCAGCCTGAGCTTCCCGTTCAACGTGCGCCTGGGCCTGATGGGCTGGAACATGATGTACGGCAAGGACGTGAAGCTGGAGCCGGCTGAAGGCAAGAGCGAAGCCTGGAAGCGCGGCCAGTACATGGTCGACGTGCTGGGTCACTGTGGCGAGTGCCACACCCCACGCGGCTTGCCGGGCGCGATGCAGCAGGACAAGCGCATGACCGGCGGCATTCTCAATGGTTATCTGGCGCCGAGTCTGCTGGCCACTGACCTGGCGGCCCGTGGCTGGAATCATCAGGACCTGAGCTCGTTCCTCAAGCACGGCATGAGCGCCCAGGGCACGATGTTCAACGAGATGTTCCCGGTGTTCCACAACAGCACCCAGGGCCTCAGCGATCCGGATCTGGCGGCGATGGCGACTTTCCTGCTCGGCGATCAGCCGCCTGCGGCGAAGGTGCTCACCGAAGTGTCTTTCGACAAGCTGAGCCCAAGCGCCCAGCGTGGCCGTCAGGAATATTTGAATGTCTGTGCCGGTTGTCATGCGCCGGGCGGTGAGGGCAAGCCGCACATCGCCGTGGCCATGCGCGGCAACACCACGCTGCGCCTGGAAGATCCGCGCAACCTGGTGCGGGTGATCGACGACGGTATCGGTGAACAGAAGTTCTCCGGTTTCGAGCACATGCAACCGATGCCAGGGTTCGCCGGGAAGTTGAGCGACGAGCAACTCACGGATCTGCTGAACTACCTGCGTCAGGGGTGGGGCGGTCAGCCGAATGATCTGGCGGTGAACGACGTGCAGAAGTTGCGGGCCGATGCGCCGCCGCTCGAGCACAAGGCCCACTGATATGCAGCATCTCGATCTGCAAGTGGTGCGCCGGGCGCTGGAGTGGTCGGCGGACGGTCAGCGCATCTGGCTGTGTACGGTGCTGGCCACTTACGGCTCGGCACCGCGTGCACCGGGTTCGCTGCTGGCGGTGAACACTGATGGGCAATGGATTGGCTCGCTGTCCGGTGGCTGTGTCGAGGAAGACTTTCTCGAACGAGTCGCCGAGGGCGCGTTTCTGGACCCGGTCAGCGTTGTCCGTTACGGCGAAGGCGACGACCCACGCTCGCGCGTCAGCCTGCCGTGTGGCGGGGTGCTGGACGTGCTGGTCGAGAAGCTTGACGCCGATTGCGAGGTGCAAGCGCATCTGCGCGAGCTGGAGTCGGCACTGTTGGGCCGGCGTCGGTTGATCCGCGAAGTCGATCTGCAGAGCGGTGCGCGCAGTCTGTTCGATGATCGTGAGCAGGGTGTGCGTATCGAGCGTGAAATCGACCGGGTGCGTGYGCGCGTCGGCGCGGCCCAGCGTTTGCTGCTGGCCGGATATTCCAGTGTGGCTCAGGCCTGTGCAGAGTTTGCCGTGGGTCTGGGTTTCGAGGTGATTCTGTGTGATCCGCGGGACGAAGTGCTCGAAGGCGTCGTGCTGGAAAACGTGGAGATTCGTCGCCAACTGCCGTCGCTGTTCATCGCCGATGGCGGCTGTCACAGCGACACGGCTGTGGTGGCGTTGACCCACGATCCGCGTATCGATGATCTGGCGATGATGGAGGCTGTTCGCACCGAGGCGTTTTACATCGGCGTGATGGGCTCCATGCAGACCTCGCAAAAGCGCTTCGAGCGCTTGCGGCGTATTGGTGGGCTGGGGGATGTCGAGTTGGCGCGGATTCATGCGCCCATCGGCTTGAACCTGGGCAGCAAGACGCCGGCAGAGATCGCGCTGGCGGTGCTGGCGGACATTCTGCGGATTCGCAGCGGTATCCCACGAGATCGTCTCTAACCCCAAAAACCTGTGGGAGCGAGCTTGCTCGCGATGAGGTCGTAACATCCAACATATTCGTTGGCTGCTAGACCGATATCGCGAGCAGGCTCGCTCCTACAGTGTATTGCGTGTCGCTTAGTAGCCGAACCTGTCGCGCAATCCGTAATACCAGGCGCCCAATGCCGCGAACGGCGTACGCAGCATTTGTCCGCCGGGGAACGGGTAGTGGGGCAAGTCGGCAAAGGCGTCGAAACGCTCGGCCTGGCCGCGCAGCGCTTCGGCCAGTACCTTGCCCGCCAGGTGCGTGTAGGTCACGCCATGGCCGCTGCAGCCCTGGGAGTAGTAGATGTTGCCGCCCAAGCGTCCGACCTGGGGCAGGCGCGACAAGGTCAGCAAGAAGTTGCCCGTCCACGCGTAATCGATTTTCACGTCCTTGAGTTGCGGGAATGCCTTGAGCATCTTCGGTCGAATGATCGCTTCGATGTTCGCCGGATCCCGCGCGCCGTACACCACGCCGCCACCGAAAATCAGGCGTTTGTCGCCGCTGAGGCGGTAGTAGTCGAGCAAGTAGTTGCAGTCTTCGACGCAGTAATCCTGAGGTAGCAGGGTCTTCGCCAGTTCTTCGCCCAGTGGCTCGGTGGTAATCACTTGAGTGCCGCAAGGCATCGACTTGGCGGCCAGCTCCGGCACCAGATTGCCCAGATAAGCGTTACCGGCGACGATGATGAATTTGGCCCGGACCTTGCCCTGCGGCGTGTGCACAACAGGGTTGGCGCCGCGCACAATGCGCACCGCCGGCGACTGCTCATAAATCGTCCCGCCCAGGGACTCGACCGCCGTCGCTTCACCCAGCGCCAGGTTGAGCGGATGGATGTGGCCGCCACTCATGTCGAGCATCCCGCCGACATACTGATCGCAGGCAACCACCTCGCGAATGCGACGTTGATCCATCAGCTCGAGCTGGGTATGGCCGAATCGCTCCCACAGGCGCTTCTGGGACTCGAGATGCCCCATCTGCCTGGCGGTCATTGCGGCGAACACACCGCCGTCCTTCAAGTCGCACTGGATGTTGTACCTGGCGACCCGCTCACGAATGATTCGCCCACCCTCGAACGCCATCTGCCCCAGCAACTGGGCCTGCTTGGGACCGACCGTGCGCTCGATGACATCGATATCGCGGCTATAGCTGTTAACGATCTGCCCACCATTACGCCCGGACGCCCCGAACCCCACCCTGGCGGCTTCGAGCACCGTGACCTTGAAGCCGCTCTCCAGCAGAAACAGGGCAGAGGACAGCCCCGTATAACCGGCGCCAATCACACAGACATCGGTCTCGACGTCATCCTGCAACGCCGGGCGCGGCGGAGCCGCATTGGCCGATGCTGCGTAATAGGACTCGGGGTAGGGAGTGTTAGCCATCCGGCAGCCTCTGTTTAATATATTTTACGAATGCATTGATCCTACCCGAGTTGAAAATCGCCCGCCAGCCACCCGGAAAATCTTCTTCGTACCGACAAAATTAAATATTTTGCATATTCATAGGGTTAGCGCGAAAAAAGGTGTTGACACCCCTCCGGAATTCCGTAGAATGCCGCCTCACAGCAGGCACGTAGCTCAGTTGGTTAGAGCACCACCTTGACATGGTGGGGGTCGTTGGTTCGAGTCCAATCGCGCCTACCAAACAAAATCCGCTCTGCTGGGCGGTCTGGAAGGGCTCACCGAAAGGTGGGCCCTTTTTTGTTGTCTGCGATTTGTAACCCCCCCCCCCACTCGCGCCCGATGCCCTCCACCTGCCAGTACACGACTCCTGGTGTGGGGTTGCTCAAGGGCGGCCATGCATTGCGTATTGGGACGCCGAAGGGCTTCAATCACTGCTATGCACGTACCTGGATGGCAAGCCTGGCGGCGAGCCAGATCACAAGAGCTGGCAGTACACGTCGCTGCAGGGAGGAAACGTACCCGCTGAAGAACTGGAAGCGGCCCGTCGCAAGATGGGCCCGAGGACGTTTTGGCAGGAGTACGAGGCTGGCTTCGAGAACTGCTCGGGCGTCGTCTACTACACCTTCAACCGCGTCGAGTGTCGAACCAGTGAGCGCATCAAGCCTGACGAAGCCCTGCACATCGGCATGGACTTCAATGTGATGAAGATGGCGGCCGTGGTTTACGTCGTGCGCGACGGCCTGCCGCTGGCTCTGGATGAGTTTCACACTGTCCGCGACACCCCGGAGATGATTGAGAAAATTCAAGCGCGGTTCCCCGGGCACAGTGTTGCGGTATATCCCGACGCCAGTGGCCAGAACACCAGCAGCAAGAATGCTAGTGAATCGGATCTCTCGTTACTCAAGAAGGCTGGCTTCACAGTGGTGGTCGACTCGACAAACCCGGGCGTGAAAGACCGCGTGGCGCCAGGCAGTGGCAGGCCAACAGCTACGGGAAAATCATCGTGTCCAACGCGGCCAGCCGGCAGGCAGACCTCGTGAAGATCGCAAACGCAGGTGCAGCGCAGGCCCGCCAAGCAATCGAGCAACAGCAAGCTGCCGAACAGGCGCTTGCCAATCTCGACCAGAAAGCCCCAAAGGAGAAAATCGACGGCCTCGCCGAAAATGAAAAGCTGCGCAGCGCTGCTGCTGACTCTGCTAGCAGGCTGCGCATCGCGGGAAGTTGTCGTGCCGTTGGTGGGGACGTGCCCAGTTCCACCAGCCCCGCCGGCCTGGGCGATGCAGGAGCCGTCGAACTCTCTGCAGCTTCTGAATCAACTGTTTTCGATATCCGGGCCGGGATCATTGCCGAACAAGTAGCCTTGAAGGCGCTTCAAAGTGTGTGTGGCATGCGCTAGTAATCAGCCTGATTCTTTTGCCATTGCTGTCTCCAGCAGGGCTATCAGTGCCGCGGGGGAGGTGGCGGAGTTACTCTGCACTTGCATAATCAAACGTTCGAGGCTGAGCGACTATTGATAGCTGTCACGAGAGGCGTCGACGTGTCCGGCGAGAGACGCATTGGTTCGCTTTGACATTCCAGTGATTTTTCAATCCTGAGCCGCTCCCGCTGGCGAAAGGCTCTGATTGCCGGAACTGCCAGGACAAGGGAAAAAGGCCAGAGCACCAAGGCATTCAGGATGACCATGACGCAGGTGAATCGGTCAAAACTGCTCGCACCAACGAACACCTGCACTTTTTCAAGAACTATGTTCGGTTCGACCGACGAAGGGGTGTCGTTGATCCAATCATGACACCACTGCTTGACTTGGACACATAGTCCAACGAATAACGCAAAAATCCAGACTGCCCCCAAAGAAAAGCCAATCAGCAGCGTGGTTATGATGATTTCCATCCTAAGACCATCCCATTGAGAACTGATCAGCGTGCAAAGCTACTCTGGAGTTATGACAGCCGCAAGTGGCATTTCGACGGCCAGATAAATGGGGAATCGGCGACCAACGCTTCCACTCTGAGCGACTGCCCACCAAACAAAATCCGCTCTGCTGGGCGGTCTGGAAGGGCTCACCGAAAGGTGGGCCCTTTTTTGTTGTTTGAAATTTCATGAGATTTTTCCTGGTCTGCTTAAAGCAAGAGGCTTAAGCCTCTTGCCTCGCGTTACTGCGCCGTCGTTTGTACGGTGATATTCATGATTCCCCCTATATCCGGTGTTACCACCCGATATTCAATAGTGATGTTCGTAGTGTCCACTACATGACAGCGAATGAAGCCAGGCTCCAATGTTTTTACCGTTAACCCTGTCAGTGACGACTTAATATCCTGGTGGCTGGACGTATAAATAAAGCAGTGAGGAATAACCATGCCTTTAACTCCGGCAGTGTCTGGTTTGCCGACTATGGACGACGGCTGTTTAGAAAGGTTGGTTGACTTGGTACTACCACTAAAAC
>NZ_JBFUHY010000115.1:0-10960 GCF_056402155.1 Pseudomonas sp. P4_C1 | reverse complement strand
AGCTTGCTCGCGATAGCGGTTTACCAGACACAGATGTTGTTGACTGACACTCCGCAATCGCGAGCAAGCTCGCTCCCACAGGTTATGGGGTGTTACCAGGGAATGGTTTCACCCCGGTAATTGATGAAGTGATGCCCGCCCTTGCCGACATACGCATTCACCTGATCTACCAGGCCACGGGTGCTGGTTTCCACGTCGATGTCAGCGCCTTCACCGCCCATATCGGTTTTCACCCAGCCCGGGTGCAGCGACAGCACGGTGAGACTGGTTTCGCCCAACTGAGTGACGAAGCTGTTGGTCATGGAGTTCAGCGCCGCCTTGCTGGCCTTGTACAACGCCAGCTCCGGTGCGTCGGGCATGGTCACGCTGCCCAGCACCGAGCTCATGAAGGCCAGCACGCCGGTGTCCGGGCGAATCCGGTCGACAAAACGCTGGGCCAGGTTGATCGGCGCCACGGCGTTGGTGAAGAACAGTTGACCGACTTCGGCCATTGTCGCGCCGCCGTTCGGCGTCTGGACATCCGGCCCCTTGACCCCGGCATTGACGAACAACAGGTCAAACACATCACCCTTGAGTTGTTGGCTCAGGGCGGACACCGCCTGCTGATCGTCCATGTCGAGCTTTTCGATCTGCACATCGCCCAAGGCCTGCAAGGCTTCGGCTTTTTGCGGATCGCGCACGGTGGCGGTGACTTGCCAGCCATCGGCCAGCAGGGTTTTCACCAGCCCGAGGCCAAGCCCCCGGGAGGCGCCGATGATGAGTGCAGTTTTTGCCTTGGACATGAGTGGCTTCCTTGAAAATTCAGAGTCGTGGATTCAATGGACACTGTTGCCCCAGCCGTTGTTGCAACTTGTCGCGCAGCGCGCCGAGTTCGGACATGCGGGCTGCGATCAGTTTGAGTTTGTCTTGCAGCAATTGCGTGACGGCACTGTCGGGATCGGGTGACTGCCAGATTGCAGCGACGCTGTTGCCGATCGCGCCGAGGGGGCTTGACCCTGGAGCATACTCCAGGCTTTAGCCTTGTTGCTCCCTGAATTGATGGAGCAATGTCGATGTGGACTACAACGCAATATCGCCGGTTGGTGCAAGGTAGTGCCTGGTATGACTTGATCGTGATGCTCGCGTTTGTCACGCCGTGGAGTTTTGCAGCGTTGCATGGGGTTTTGATGGGCGTGAGTCAGGCGTTGAGTTTGCCCGGTGAGCTGCCACCGTTCGAACCGGCGCACATGTTGATGGCGAATCTGCTGGGGTCGATTGTCTGCGTATGGTCGGTGCTGCGGATTCGTGATCCGCAGCAGGTTTATGGGCGGTATGACGCCGTGGGCAGATTCCTGTTCTCGGCCTGGCAGGCCTATGCCCTGATCCGTGGCGCGAGTTCGATTCTGGTGGTTTTTCTGGTGTTTGAATTGGCGTGGGGCGTGGCTCAGGTGTTGCCAGTGCGGACGCCATCGCGAGCAAGCTCGCTCCCACAGGTACTGCATTATCCTTGTGGGAGCGAGCTTGCTCGCGATGAGGCCAGATCAGGCAACTCTTAATGCCCAGCCTGCCACGGCTGCCCCAACGACACCGGCGCATATAACCGTGTGCGCAGCGCGTCCCGTGACAGCAGCACCAGCACCACAATGGTTGCGACATACGGCAGCATCGCCAGCAGACTGGACGCAATTGCCAGCCCCAACCCCTGCGCCACCAGGTGCAGGATGCTGGCGAGCCCGAACAGGTAGGCGCCGAGCAGCAGGCGCCACACCCGCCAACTGGCGAACACCACCAGCGCCAGGGCAATCCAGCCGCGCCCGGCGCTCATGTTCTCCGCCCACATCGGCGTGTACGCCAGGGACAGATAAGCCCCGGCCAACCCTGCCATTGCGCCGCCGAACAACACCGCCAACGTGCGTACAACCAAAACCGGCAAGCCCATGGCGCTGGCAGCGTCGGGATTTTCGCCGACCGCTTGAATGATCAGCCCGATGCGGCTTTTCAGAATCACCCAGGCCACCAGTGCGAACAACGCGAACGACAGATACACCAACAGGTCCTGGGCAAACAGCATCCGCCCGATCAGTGGGATCTCACTCAAATACGGAATCGCCATCGGCTCGAAACCCGCCAGCGGCTTGCCGACCCACGCCGCACCGACGAAGGTCGACAGACCCACGCCGAAAATCGTCAGGGCCAGACCGGTGGCCACCTGATTGGCGTTGAACACCAGCGCCACCAGCGCAAACAACGACGACAACAACATCCCGGCGAGCATCGCCAACGACACACCGAGCCACAGGTTGCCGGAATTGAACGCGACGATGAAACCGATCACCGCGCCAAACAGCATCATGCCTTCCTGGCCCAGGTTGAGGACGCCGCTTTTCTCGCAGATCAGTTCCCCCAGCGCCACCAGCAGCAACGGCGTACCGCAGCGGACCATGGCGTAGAAAATATTGCTCAGCAGATCGATATCCATCACAGCGCTCCTGCTTGTACGGCGGTGGCTTGGGCGCGGCGGGTCCAGCGCAGGTTCAAGCGCGGTCGGTAGAGAATCAGCACATCGCTGGCCAGCAGGAAAAACAGCATCATGCCCTGGAACAATTGGGTGATCGCTTGCGGCAGGTTCAGGCTCATTTGTGCGCTTTCGCCGCCGATGTACAGCAGCGCCATCAATAGGCTGGAAAACAGGATGCCGACAGGATTCAGGCGGCCGAGAAACGCCACGGTAATCGCCGCGTAGCCGTAGCCCGGCGAGACCTGCGGCACCAACTGGCCGATGGGGCCGGTGACTTCGCATACCCCGGCAAGCCCTGCCAGGCCGCCGCTGATCAACAGCACAAGCCAGATCAGGCGCTTCTCGCGAAAGCCGACAAAACCGGCGGCACGTTTGTCCAGCCCGAGCACTTTGATCTGGAAACCGACAAAGCTTTTCTGCAACAACACCCAAACCGCCACTAGCGCGAGCAGGGCGAAATACACTCCGGCATGCACCCGGCCATCCTCCATCAACAGCGGCAAGCGGCTGGCGTCACCGAACATCGCTGACTCGGGGAAATTGAATCCCGCGGGGTCTTTCAATGGGCCGTGAACGCAGAACAGCAACAGGTTCAGTGCGATGTAGTTGAGCATGATGCTGGTCAGGATCTCATTAGCGTTGAAGCGTGTACGCAACCACGCCGTCAGGC
Organism: Pseudomonas sp. P4_C1; assembly: GCF_056402155.1. Lineage (NCBI taxonomy): Bacteria > Pseudomonadati > Pseudomonadota > Gammaproteobacteria > Pseudomonadales > Pseudomonadaceae > Pseudomonas > Pseudomonas sp. P4_C1. The sequence goes on along the minus strand of NZ_JBFUHY010000115.1, from coordinate 7,793 downwards.
CGGCCCACGCGGCACCCGCCAGGGAGCCCGTGAGCAGGATCAGCACCAGTGCCCAGCGGCTTTGTATATCAATGATGTTCACTGCCAGTGCACTGCCGGCCAACGCACCGAGCAGCAGTTGACCTTCGGCGCCGATGTTCCAGATGCGCGCCTGATAGGCGACGGCCAGGCCTAATGCGCACAGCAGAATCGGCAGGGCTTTGACCAGCAATTCGGAGACACCATACAGGTCGCTGACCGGCGCGATCAGCAGTGTGTGCAAGGTTAACAGCGGGTCGTGCCCGAGTGCGATAAACAACAACGATCCACAGCCCAGGGTCAGTGCAGCCGCCAGCAATGGCGAGCACCACAGCATCAGGCGCGATTGCTGGCCACGGGGTTCAAGGGAAAGCAGCATGTGACACTCCGTTAGCGCGTGGCGGATGCGAGTGATTGAGGGGTGTCGAACTGGCCGGCCATCCAGCCGCCGACATCGCTCAGGCGCGTATCGACAGTGGCGTGGAGCGCGGACAGTCGACCGCCGCACAAGGCACCGAGGCGGTCGCTGATCTGGAACAATTCGTCGAGGTCTTCGGAGATCACCAGGATCGCCGCGCCGGCATCGCGCAAGGCAATCAGTGCGCGGTGAATGGTGGCGGCCGCGCCGACGTCCACCCCCCAGGTCGGGTGCGCGGCGACCAGCAGTCTGGGTTGCTGAAGGATTTCCCGGCCGAGGATGAATTTCTGCAAATTGCCGCCGGACAGGCTGCGGGCCGGAGTCTGGCTATCGGGCGTCTTCACACCGAAGCGACGGATGATTTCCTCGGCCAGCGCTTCGACTTTGCCGCGCAGAATCAGACCGTGACTCACCAATCCTTGCTGAAAAGCGCTCAGCAGCGCGTTATCCGCCAGGCTCAACTCTGGCACCGCACCATGTCCCAGGCGTTCGGCAGGGACGAATGCCAGGCCAAGTTGGCGGCGTGCATCGGGGCGCAAATGGGCGACGGGCTCCTTGCCAAAACGGATCGTCGAGCTGACGTTGCGAGGCAGTAGCTCTTCGCCACTGAGCAAGGCCAGCAACTCATCCTGGCCATTGCCGGCGACACCGGCGATGCCGACAATTTCACCACGGCGCACTTCAAGGTCGATGTTGGCAAGCGAGCAGCCAAACGGGTCCGGGTTGTGCCAGGACAAGCCACGGACATCAAGGAACGCATCACCTCCGGTAACCTTCGGATAGTCTGCGATCAACTCCGCCGCTTCACCGACCATCAACCGCGCCAACTGCTGATCCGAACACTTGGCCGGCAGGCAATGCCCGGCCACCCGTCCGCCGCGCAGTACCGTCGCGCTATGGCACAACGCGCGGACTTCCCCGAGCTTGTGGCTGATGAACAAAATGCTGCAGCCCTCAGCGGCGAGCCGGCGCAGGGTGACGAACAGTTCGTCAGCTTCCTGCGGAGTCAGCACTGAGGTCGGTTCATCGAGAATCAGCAGACGGATGTCCTGCATCAGGCAGCGAATGATTTCCACCCTTTGCCGTTCACCGATCGACAGACTGTGGACAAGTCGCTCCGGTTCCAGCGTCATGCCGTAGCGGCGGGACACTTCGCGAATCTTCGGCTCAAGCTGTCTGGGTGTGCCTGCCGCCGCGCCCATGGCCAGGGCAATGTTCTGCGCCACGCTCAGGGTTTCGAACAGCGAAAAATGCTGGAACACCATGCCGATTCCCAGACCGCGCGCCTGGGCCGGGTTGCGCAGGCTCACCCGCTGACCTTGCCAGATCACCTCGCCCGAATCGGCGTGGGTGACACCGTAGATGATCTTCATCAGCGTGCTTTTGCCCGCGCCGTTTTCACCGAGCAGGGCATGGATCTCGCCAGGGGCAATGGTCAGGTCGATGGCGTCGTTGGCCAGGCAACCGGGATAGCGTTTGCTGATTCTGCGCAGTTGCAGGCGCGGAACCGGATCGAGGATTAGAGCGTGATTGGGCATGACAGGCTCGGTGCTATTGGACTTGTGCCTGTGGATAAAGCAATTTTCTGGCCATCTGGTCAGGAAAATGTCGAAGTCCAGCGAGCAGAGGCGTTGAGTACGCGGCTTTCATATGTGCCACGCAGAGTCCGGCACCACATGGGGGCAATGGTGCAAATCAAGCCCCGATTTTGCTCGTGCGGTTTTGCTCAAAAAATGAGCAACCGACCACACGCCATACCGTGCAGGGCGTCGAGACGGCCATGAACGGGTTATCCACAGATTGCTCCACAGTATTTGTGCGCAAGCTCAAAGCATGGGTATAAGCACTGAGTGGCTTTCTTCTAAAGGCGATAAACCGTTGTAACTGGCTGTTTTTATTTGAATTTGATGTGCTTGATGGCAAATAGGACGAAAATTGAGCAAAGTCCGCAAAGCCGTATGACACAAGGGTTACAGCCGTATGTGCTCAGGTTATCCACAGCCGGGTGCACAGCAGATGTGGGCAAATATGGAATAAGTGAAAAAGCAGCGTGCCCCAAAAGATTGCAGCTTGTGCTGAAGCTTTTTAGCGCTGCTGCAACAAAATACGTCCACGACTCAAATCGGCCAGTTGTGACTGGAGGATGTCGATTTGCGCATCACCCACGGCCAACTGTAACTCGACACCATTGGCGGTGAAGGTTTCATCCACAACCAACCCGCCTGCCTCAGCCACCCGTAGCTTGACCAGGGTCAATTCGGCAAATCCGCAAGCGCAACGCAGCTGCACCCGGCTGATCAGCTCGATCTTCGGTGCCGCTTGCAGGCATTTGTTTGCACCACCGCCATAGGCCCGGGCGAGCCCACCGGTGCCCAGCTGGATGCCGCCATACCAGCGAATCACCAGCACCACGACCTGATCGCAATCCTGCGCTTCGATCGCCGCCAGAATCGGCCGGCCGGCCGTACCGCCGGGCTCGCCATCATCAGTGCTGCGATACTGATCGCCGAGTTTCCACGCCCAGCAGTTGTGCGAGGCATTCAAGTCACTGTGCTGTTCAATGAACGCCTGGGCCTCGGCCGGGGTGGAGACTGGCGCGGCGAAGGTAATGAAGCGGCTCTTGCGAATCTCTTCGCGGTATTCGCAAAAACCGCTGAGGGTAAATGGCATACGTACCTGAATGGCTACTTAGATGGCAGGTTTCAGGCCGCAGCCCTTGAGAATGATGCGGATCAGGTTGTCCCCGGCGTCTTCCATGTCCTGTTTGGTCAACCTGGTGCGCCCGGTGACGCGGCAGATCTGCGTGGCAAAGTCGGCGTAATGCTGGGTGCTGCCCCACAACAGGAAGATCAGATGCACCGGGTCGACCGGGTCCATTTTACCGGCGTCGATCCAGGCCTGGAACACGCCCGCACGGCCCTGAAACCAGGTGCGATAATCCTGGTTGAAATACTCGGTCAGGCATTCACCGCCGCTGATGACTTCCATGGCGAAAATCCGCGAGGCTTGTGGCTGGCGTCGGGAGAACTCCATTTTCGCACGGATGTAACGGGTCAATGCTTCGCTCGGATCGTCTTCGGCGGTGAGGGTGTTGAAGGTACTGTCCCACAACTCGATGATGTTGCTCAGCACCGCCACGTACAAACCGAGCTTGTTGGTGAAGTAGTAATGCAGGTTTGCCTTGGGCAACCCGGCATTCTGGGCGATGGTGTTCATGCTCGTGCCTTTGTACCCGTGACGGGCGAACTCGTCTTCGGCGGCTTTGATGATGGTCTCTTCGTTTTTCTGACGAATGCGGCTGAGGGGTTTTGCGCCGTGGGCTGGGACTTCAAAGGTCATAGGCACTTCCGAGAAGATGAGTGGGTGCAACCTGTGCGTTGATAGCGTACCCGCAGGCTACAGACAAGTATTTGGGGCAAAACCAATCTACTGTGGGAGCGACGGTGCGGCGCTCCCACAGGACTTCTTCAATTATGCAATTCAACGCGTCGCCGCAAGACTCTCGAGAAAACTCTCCAACACCAGATGGGGTCGACGCCCCTTACGTGTGACCGACGCCAGGCTCAGGTCATAGAAGCGCGTTTTCGCTTTCAACGCGCGCAATCGACCTTGCTGCACCCAAAGACTCGCGTAGTGATCCGGCAGGTAACCGATATAGCGTCCGGTCAGGATCAGGAACGCCATGCCTTCACGGTCCGAGGCGCTGGCGGTGCAATTGAGCGCCTGGTAGTGGGCCTGGATCTCTGCCGGCAAACGGAAGGTGGGTGCAATGGCGTCCTGACTGTTCAGGCGTTCGTCGTCCAGTTGTTTGTCGTCGGCATAAAACAATGGGTGGCCGACTGCGCAGTACAACAGCGACCGCTCGCTATACAGCGGTTGATACTCCAGCCCCGATAGTGCGCTGGCCTGCGGTACCACGCCGACGTGCAGGCGACCGTCGAGCACGCCTTGTTCGACTTCATTGGGCGCGATCATGCGGATCTGGATCTGCACGTCCGGGCCGCGTTCCTTCAATTGCGCGAGGGCATGGGTGATGCRCATGTGGGGCAGGGTGACCAGGTTGTCCGTCAAACCAATGATCAATTCGCCGCGCAAGTGCTGGTGCAGGCCGTTGACCTCGGTACGGAAGCTTTCCAGTGCACTTAGCAGTTGCAACGCCGATTGATAGACCTCGCGACCTTCTTCTGTCAGGGAAAACCCGGCACGTCCACGTTGGCACAGACGCAGGCCGAGACGTTGCTCCAGATCGCTCATCTGCTGGCTGATCGCCGAGCGCCCGATGCCCAGTACGGTTTCCGCCGCGGAGAAGCCGCCGCATTCCACCACGCTGCGAAAGATCCTCAGCAGGCGAATATCAAAGTCGCTGACCTGGGCCAGCGGATCGGGACGGCGAGTGCTCATGCGGGTTACTCAAAAGTTTAGTAATGGGCTGACTGAACATTAGAAGAGTTGCATTTCACCGACTTTATCTCCGTGGCAATTTAGCTGCAACAACGGTTTTCAATCCTTACGCCGCTTATTGCCTTGCGAGGTTTCGCCCATGAACCAGCCTGAAAACGCCCCGACTTCCCTGGCCAGCCAGCTCAAGCTCGATGCTCACTGGATGCCTTACACCGCCAACCGTAACTTTCTGCGCGACCCACGCTTGATCGTTGGCGCCGAAGGCAGCTGGCTGATCGACGACAAGGGCCGCAAGGTATACGACTCGCTGTCCGGTCTGTGGACCTGTGGCGCCGGGCACACCCGCAAGGAAATCCAGGAAGCGGTCGCCAAGCAGCTGGGTACCCTCGATTACTCGCCGGGCTTCCAGTACGGCCATCCGCTGTCCTTCCAGTTGGCTGAGAAAATCACCGACCTGACCCCGGGCAACCTGAACCACGTGTTCTTCACCGACTCGGGCTCCGAGTGTGCTGACACCGCCGTGAAGATGGTGCGTGCTTACTGGCGTCTGAAAGGCCAGTCGACCAAGACCAAAATGATCGGCCGTGCCCGTGGCTACCACGGTGTGAACATCGCCGGCACCAGCCTCGGTGGCGTGAATGGCAACCGCAAGCTGTTCGGTCAGGCGATGATGGACGTCGACCACCTGCCGCACACTTTGCTGGCAAGCAACGCTTACTCCCGTGGCATGCCGGAGCAGGGCGGTATCGCCCTGGCTGACGAACTGCTGAAACTGATCGAACTGCACGATGCATCGAACATCGCTGCTGTGTTCGTCGAGCCATTGGCCGGTTCCGCTGGCGTACTGGTTCCACCACAGGGTTACCTTAAGCGTTTGCGTGAAATCTGCGACCAGCACAACATCCTGCTGGTGTTCGACGAAGTGATCACCGGTTTCGGTCGTACCGGCACCATGTTCGGCGCCACCACCTTCGGTGTGACCCCGGACCTGATGTGCATCGCCAAGCAAGTCACCAACGGTGCAATCCCGATGGGTGCGGTGATTGCCAGCTCCGAGATCTACCAGACCTTCATGAATCAGCCGACGCCTGAATACGCGGTTGAATTCCCCCACGGCTACACCTATTCCGCGCACCCGGTGGCTTGCGCCGCGGGTCTTGCCGCACTCGACCTGCTGCAAAAGGAAAACCTGGTGCAGAGCGTGGCCGAAGTCGCGCCGCATTTCGAAAATGCGCTGCATGGCCTGAAAGGCACCAAGAACATCATCGACATCCGCAACTACGGCCTGGCCGGCGCGATCCAGATCGCAGCGCGTGACGGCGACGCCATCGTGCGTCCGTTCGAAGCCGGCATGGCGCTGTGGAAAGCCGGGTTCTACGTGCGCTTCGGCGGCGACACCCTGCAGTTCGGCCCAACCTTCAACAGCAAGCCGCAGGACCTGGATCGTCTGTTCGACGCGGTCGGCGAAGTGCTGAGCAAGATTGACTGATTTCTCCTTCTATATACCTACAAACAACAGGCGCTCCGAAGCGAGCGCCTGTGGACAACTTTTCAGGAGCTTCCATGAGCGTTATTCCGCATTTGATCAATGGCGAACTGGTGACCGAGAACGGTCGCGCGGTTGATGTGTTCAACCCGTCTACCGGCCAGGCTATTCACAAGTTGCCGCTGGCGACCCGCGAAACCATCCAGAGCGCCATCGACGCGGCCAAGGCTGCATTCCCGGCCTGGCGCAATACGCCGCCGGCCAAGCGTGCCCAAGTGATGTTCCGCTTCAAGCAACTGCTGGAGCAAAACGAGGCGCGTATTGCTCAACTGATCAGCGAAGAACACGGCAAGACTCTGGAAGATGCGGCCGGTGAACTGAAGCGCGGTATCGAGAACGTCGAGTTCGCTTGTGCGGCTCCGGAAATTCTCAAAGGCGAATACAGCCGTAACGTCGGACCGAATATCGATGCCTGGTCGGACTTCCAACCACTGGGCGTGGTTGCCGGTATCACTCCGTTCAACTTCCCGGCCATGGTGCCGTTGTGGATGTACCCGCTGGCGATCGTCTGCGGCAACTGCTTTATCCTCAAGCCGTCCGAGCGTGATCCGAGCTCGACGCTGTTGATCGCCCAGTTGCTGCTGGAGGCTGGTCTGCCTAAAGGCGTACTGAGCGTGGTGCATGGTGACAAGACCGCGGTGGACGCATTGATCGAAGCGCCGGAAGTCAAAGCGCTGAGCTTCGTTGGTTCGACGCCGATTGCCGAATACATCTATTCCGAAGGCACCAAGCGCGGCAAACGCGTTCAGGCCCTGGGCGGTGCGAAGAACCATGCCGTGCTGATGCCGGATGCAGACCTGGACAACGCCGTCAGCGCACTGATGGGCGCGGCTTACGGTTCTTGCGGCGAGCGTTGCATGGCGATCTCCGTGGCCGTGTGTGTCGGTGACCAGGTCGCAGATGCTCTAGTGGCCAAACTGGTTCCGCAAATCCAGGCGCTGAAAATCGGTGCCGGCACTTCCTGCGGTCTGGACATGGGGCCTCTGGTGACTGGCCAGGCGCGCGACAAGGTCAGCGGTTATGTAGAAGACGGCGTAGCCGCCGGCGCGACGCTGGTAGTGGACGGCCGTGGCCTGACCGTGGCTGGCCACGAGGAAGGCTTCTTCCTGGGTGGCTGCCTGTTCGACAACGTCACGCCAGAAATGCGCATCTATAAAGAAGAGATCTTCGGGCCGGTGCTGTGCGTCGTTCGGGTCAACAGCCTGGAAGAAGCCATGCAACTGATCAACGATCACGAATATGGCAACGGCACCTGCATCTTCACCCGTGACGGCGAAGCGGCGCGGTTGTTCTGCGACGAGATCGAAGTCGGCATGGTCGGTGTCAACGTACCGCTGCCGGTGCCGGTGGCTTATCACAGCTTTGGCGGCTGGAAGCGTTCGCTGTTCGGCGACCTGCACGCCTATGGCC
>NZ_JBFUHY010000114.1:0-11221 GCF_056402155.1 Pseudomonas sp. P4_C1 | reverse complement strand
CACCCGGCCTCGCATCTGTGGGGTCAGGTGTTAAACGTCATAAATAGGGGAAGAGCCTTCAAGCTCTTCCCCTATTTTGTATCTGGAGTCTGTACATGGAAAACCTGGACGCGCTCGTCTCTCAAGCTCTAGAGGCTGTGCAAAGCGCTGAAGATATCAATGCCCTGGAGCAAATCCGGGTTCACTACCTTGGCAAGAAGGGTGAATTGACTCAGGTGATGAAGACCCTGGGGAATTTGCCGGCAGAAGAGCGTCCGCAGGTCGGTGCGCTGATCAACGTTGCCAAGGAGCGTGTCACAGAGGTCCTTAATGCGCGCAAGGCATTGTTTGAAGAAGCCGACCTGGCTGCCAAACTCTCTGCCGAGTCCATTGACGTGACCCTGCCTGGCCGTGGTCAGACCTCCGGTGGTCTGCATCCGGTTACCCGTACTCTGGAACGCGTCGAACAGTTCTTCACCCGTATTGGCTACGGCATTGCCGAAGGCCCTGAGGTCGAAGACGACTATCACAACTTCGAAGCGCTCAACATCCCAGGCCACCACCCGGCCCGGTCGATGCATGACACCTTCTATTTCAATGCGAACATGCTGTTGCGCACCCATACCTCGCCGGTACAGGTCCGCACCATGGAGTCGAAACAGCCGCCGATCCGCATCGTCTGCCCAGGCCGTGTATATCGCAGCGACTCCGATATCACCCACTCGCCGATGTTCCACCAGGTCGAAGGCCTGCTGATCGATCGCGACATCAATTTCGCCGACCTCAAAGGCACCATCGAAGAGTTCCTGCGGGTGTTCTTCGAAAAGGAACTGGCGGTGCGTTTCCGTCCTTCCTACTTCCCGTTCACCGAGCCATCCGCCGAAGTCGACATGGAGTGCGTGATGTGCAGCGGTAAAGGCTGCCGCGTCTGCAAGCAGACCGGCTGGCTGGAAGTGATGGGCTGCGGCATGGTGCACCCGAACGTGCTGCGCATGTCCGGGATCGACCCGGAAGAGTTCTCGGGCTTTGCCTTCGGCATGGGTGTCGAGCGTCTGGCCATGCTGCGTTACGGCGTGAACGACTTGCGTCTGTTCTTCGACAACGACTTGCGGTTCCTCGCGCAATTTCGCTAGTCGTAACGAATTCTTAGGAGAGCAGGATGAAATTCAGTGAACAATGGCTGCGTGGCTGGGTTAGCCCGCAGGTAAGTCGCGACGAGCTGGTTGCTCGTCTGTCGATGGCCGGTCTTGAGGTCGATAGCGTTACGCCGGCCGCCGGTGTTTTCAGTGGCGTGGTGGTTGGCGAGGTGCTGAGCACCGAGCAGCACCCGGACGCCGACAAACTGCGCGTGTGCCAGGTCAGCAATGGTTCGGAAACCTTCCAGGTTGTTTGCGGTGCGCCAAACGTGCGCCCGGGCCTGAAGATTCCTTTCGCCATGATCGGCGCCGAACTGCCAGGCGACTTCAAGATCAAGAAGGCCAAGCTGCGTGGCGTTGAGTCCAACGGCATGCTGTGCTCGCAATCCGAGCTGCAGGTCGGTGAAGGTAATGACGGTCTGATGGAGCTGCCGGCCGATGCGCCGGTAGGTAAGGATTTCCGCGTTTATCTGGACCTGGAAGACGCCAGCATCGAGGTCGATCTGACCCCGAACCGTGGTGACTGCCTGTCCCTGGCCGGTCTGGCCCGTGAAGTCGGCGCACTGTACGCCGCTCCGGTGGTTCGTCCGGTGGTGGCTTCGGTGCCTGCCGCCCACGACGAAGTGCGTTCGGTCGAAGTGCTGGCGCCCGCCGCGTGCCCACGTTATCTAGGGCGTGTGATTCGTAACGTCGACCTGTCCAGGCCTACGCCGCTGTGGATGGTTGAGCGCCTGCGTCGTGCCGATGTGCGCAGCATCGATGCTGCCGTCGACATCACCAACTACGTGATGCTGGAGCTGGGTCAGYCGCTGCACGCCTTCGATCTCGCCGAAATCAACGGTGGCATCCGTGTGCGCATGGCCGAAGAGGGCGAGAAGCTGGTACTGCTCGACGGTCAGGAAGTCACCCTGCGTAGCGATACGCTGGTGATTGCCGACCACTCCCGCGCACTGGCGATTGCCGGCGTCATGGGTGGCGAGCACAGCGGTGTTTCCGCGACCACCCGTGATGTGTTCCTGGAAAGCGCCTTCTTCGACCAGATCGCCGTAGCAGGCAAGGCCCGTTCCTATGGCCTGCACACCGATGCATCGCATCGCTATGAGCGTGGTGTGGACTGGCAACTGGCCCGCGAAGCCATGGAGCGCGCGACCGGCTTGCTGCTGGACATCACCGGTGGTGAAGCGGGTCCGATCATCGAAACCGTCAGCGAACAGCACCTGCCGAAAATTGCTCCGGTCACCCTGCGTGCCCAGCGCATTACCCAGATGCTGGGTATGGAAATGGATTCGGCTGAAGTGGAGCGTCTGCTCAATGCCTTGGGCCTGACCATTACTGCCGACGGGGCAGGGCAGTGGCGTGTAGAAGTGCCAAGCCATCGCTTCGACATCAGCCTGGAAGTCGACCTGATCGAAGAGTTGGCGCGCCTGTACGGCTACAACCGTTTGCCGGTTCGTTACCCGCAAGCGCGTCTGGCGCCGCAAGCCAAGGCAGAAGCCCGTAGCGACCTGCCTGAACTGCGTCGCCTGCTGGTTGCCCGTGGATATCAGGAAGCCATTACCTACAGCTTCATCGATCCGAAACAGTTCGAACTGTTTAATCCGGGTGTTGAGCCGTTGCTGCTCGCCAATCCGATCTCCAATGACATGGCCGCCATGCGTTCGTCGCTGTGGCCAGGTCTGGTCAAGGCGCTTCAGCACAACCTGAACCGTCAGCAGGATCGCGTGCGTCTGTTCGAAAGCGGCCTGCGTTTCGTTGGTCAGCTCGAAGGTCTGAAGCAAGAGCCGATGTTGGCGGGTGTTATTTGCGGTAGTCGCCTGCCGGAAGGCTGGGCGCAGGGTCGCGATACCGTCGACTTCTTCGACGTCAAGGCAGACGTGGAAGCGGTGCTGGGCTTCGCCGGTGCCCTGGATGCGTTCACTTTCGTGCCGGGCAAGCACCCAGCGCTGCACCCGGGTCAAACCGCGCGCATCGAGCGTGACGGTCGTCTGGTCGGCTTCATTGGCGCGATCCACCCTGAATTGTCGAAAACCCTCGGTCTCGACCGTCCGGTGTTCGTCTTCGAGCTGGTTCTGGCGGAAGTGGCGTCGGGCAAAATGCCTGAATTCCACGAGTTATCGCGCTTTCCTGAAGTGCGTCGTGACCTTGCACTGATTGCACACAAAGACGTTGCAGCCACGGCCGTACTGGATGTAATCCGTGAAAATGCAGGCGAATGGCTGACAGACCTCAGGCTATTTGACGTGTATCAGGGTAAAGGCATTGATCCTGATAGAAAAAGCCTCGCAGTCGGCTTGACCTGGCAGCATCCATCGCGCACTCTTAATGACGATGAGGTGAATACCGCAACGCAAAACATCCTCACCTCGCTCGAAAAAAGGTTGAACGCCACGTTAAGGAAGTGACGTATGGGGGCTCTGACGAAAGCTGAGATGGCGGAACGTCTGTATGAAGAGCTGGGCCTGAACAAACGGGAGGCCAAGGAATTGGTCGAACTGTTTTTTGAAGAAATCAGGCACGCTCTTGAAGACAACGAACAAGTCAAATTGTCCGGTTTCGGCAATTTCGACCTTCGGGACAAACGCCAGCGGCCTGGCCGCAATCCGAAAACGGGGGAAGAAATCCCGATCACGGCTCGCCGTGTGGTCACCTTTCGTCCAGGGCAGAAGTTGAAGGCCCGAGTTGAGGCTTATGCTGGAACCAAGTCATAACGACGAGCTCCCCGTCATCCCGGGCAAACGCTACTTCACCATTGGTGAAGTCAGCGAGCTGTGTGCGGTAAAACCACACGTGCTGCGCTACTGGGAGCAGGAGTTTCCTCAGCTCAACCCCGTCAAACGCCGCGGAAACCGCCGGTATTATCAGCGCCAGGACGTGCTGATGATCCGGCAGATCCGCGCGCTTCTTTATGACCAGGGGTTTACCATCGGCGGAGCGCGCCTGCGTTTGTCCGGTGATGAAGCCAAAGACGACACCACCCAATACAAACAAATGATCCGCCAGATGATCGCCGAGCTCGAAGATGTTCTGGTGGTACTCAAGAAATAAATTCTCGCTTTTAAATACTTCCAGTTTTCAAAAGCTTGCGATATATTCTTGAGCGTTCCTCGAGATGAGGAACAGGTTTCACGCCTAGTCGGGGCGTAGCGCAGTCCGGTAGCGCACTAGCATGGGGTGCTAGGGGTCGAGTGTTCGAATCACTCCGTCCCGACCATATTTCCTGAGTAAAATCAGACACTTAAGCCGATCATCTAGATCGGCTTTTTTGTGCCTGCGCAAAACCCGCGCAAAACTTGCGCAAAACCCAATGAAAAATTGGCATCTCAAAGGTGGATTTATGGTCAACGTAGAGTTCAGCAAGAAGCACGATCAGCGTTTCGAAAAGCACTTTACGTCCCAGATGGATGACATAACTCTCATCTTGAAATGTCACCTGATGCTGGAAGAAATGCTTCGCGATTTTTGCTCGGAGATGGTTCCCCAGCCCCAGTTTTTGAAGGACTCTCGATTTACGTTCGCCCAGATTTTGGATCTATCCAGAGCTTTATATCCGGCTGACATAAAACTCGGCGGAATGGTTGAGCTGTGGTCGCTGTGCGAGAAACTCAATCGAATTCGCAACATGATGGCTCATGCGCTAGATCCGGACTCAACAAAGCTAGATGGTCATAAGGTCGCAATAATTGAAGCCGTCAGGTCGCGGGGGGAGGGGAACACCTCTTCATTGGAGTTTGTGGGATGCCTCACGTACATCCTGGGGGCGTTTAGCCTGATACTTCAGGTTGGTGTTACCCACAATAATGGCGAAGACTTCCGGGATATCCCTAGGAAACAGTCAAATCCCGGCGATCTCGCTGATATCTAGATCGGGGGTTGCCTCCGACCAGACGATTTCAGCGTGGTCCCTCTGGTAGTTTTTGGTCATGCTCTCGCTGGCATGGCCGGCGATCTTCTGCCCGTCCTTTCCGGCTTTTTGGTAGAGATGCAGCGATAGCGCTCGCACTTCGTGAAAGCCCGGCATCTCTTCTTCCTTCCATCCTTTATAACAACCCGCCACCTCTCGGGCTTCTTTGAAGGCTCGCGTCAAATACCGCTCTTCGACCTGCGTCCAGTGATCCTTCGTCTGCGCCTGCTTCTGTTTCAGGCGATCGGGACGGCGATGCACCAGGTAGGGGGAGGCGATGTCATCCCGGCACCGGCTGATTACAGTCTGGAGTTCCTCGGTCACCTTGAACCGAATCCACGCCGCGTCACTGGCCTTGGCCGTCTTCTGCTGCACCACATACAAAAAACCTTCCCGAACTCCATCGAATCTCATGTTGAGGATGTCGGTGCGGCGCTGCGCGGTGATCAGCGCAAGGTCGATTGCGTTCTGCAGCCAGACTGGCGACTTCTCCCGGATGGCTTTCAGGCCGTCAATCGTGTGCCGCTTGCGCTGTTTCTTCTCGATCCTGTTGATGGTGCTGGCTGCCGGGTTGTCCGGACACAAGCCCTTGGCCGCCGCATGGTTAAAGATGTCGACCAGCAGCGCCCTACACTGGTTGGCTGTGCGAGGGGTGAGGGCGTCCAGCATCTCCGCGATCATGCGGATCGTGATCTGATCGACGGCCTTCCCTTCGAACTGCTTGCGGAAGCGCCGAAAGTGAACGGCATACAAGCCGAGCGTCCCCTTTGCCAGCTCGCGTGGCGGCAGCACGTCGCGCTCGTAAGTGTCGAGGAAGCCGGCAAACGATTCAGACGAACTGCCCATCACTGCACCGATCAGGTCTGCGCCGCGCATGAACTCCAGGTTCAACTGCTTCGCGGCATCTATCGCCTTGATTCGGTCGGTACCAAACTGGAACCACTTACCATCAGTAGGCCGGCGGTAGCGATAGGTCGAGCGCCGCGAATCGAAGTACAGGTTCTGCGGGAGGCTCTTGTTCGCCTTGTTGCGCGGCCGTGGGACCATCATGCAGCTCCTTTCAATACCATCGCGACCAAGTCATTGCCCTCTGATCGACTGAACGCTGTCCAGTCAACGTACCAGAGTTTTCCGATCTGCTCGCCCGGCACGTGGCCGTTGCGGATGTGGTTACGAATTGCTTGCGGGCACTGCGGCGTGCCGTTCTCGCCCCAGCGCCGGCGCTGGAACTCACTGATCTTGATCAGCTCTCTTTTCATCGGGATGCTCCATGCCGCGCGTGGCGGCAGAAGGTGGTTATTCGATTGGGGTTTCTGTTGCAGAAAGTCGTAGCGTGAAGGTGCGAGGCCATTCGTACTGGTTTGCCTCTTTCAGCGAATCCTTCAGATCCTGGATGGCGGATTCCATCAGGTCATCAATGGTCGGGTAGTGGCGCTTGTGATGCTCGGGCACGCTGACGACGTAGCCGTTGCCAATCACCTCGACTTCCATGACGAGCTTCAGCTCAATTGCGGGCATGCAGAATTCCTCGCCCGCCGCTCACCGGCAGGCTGGTAGGGGGGAGGGAATTGCGATCAGCATGCAAAGGACCTAGTATCCAGGCTCCTCAAATGGACCTTATGGACAAGTACCGATGACAACATCTAAAGACGCGGTTAGAGAGCTGATTGCACTTATGAACACGAAGATCGGCGTTACCACGGCGCTGAGGGTTTCTGCTGCTGAGGGGCTTGGCTATGCAGGGGGGGACGACGCTCGCGCAGCCCTTTTAAAGGTCATGACCACCACAATTGGGGTGCCTAACGAATTAAAAAATGCTGCGGCGAAGGCTTTAGGGCATGCGTCTAATGCTTAACTCTTAGTTAGTTGAGCGTGAAAATACGAGCATCTAGCCGCGCTTCATGAACGTGATCCAGTGCGTTTTTTCACGCTTACCGGACTTGTGTCCAAACAAGGGTTTTTCGTCGGTGAGTGCAAGCAGCTCGCTGACCAGCACCTGGGCTTCGGCCCATTTGAATATCAGGATTCCATCGGTGGCCAGCACGCGGAAGCATTCGGCAAAACCCTTGGCGATATCGTCGCGCCAATCTGCCGTGAGCACCCCGTACTTGGCCCGCATCCAGCTATCCACGCCTGCGCGGGTGAGGTGTGGCGGGTCGAAGACGACTAGCTTGAAAGTCCCGTCCTCGAAGGGTAATGATCGAAAGTCCATGATGACGTTTGGCTCGACCTTCAACACTCGCCCATCACATAGGACGTGTTCCTCATCGCGGATATCGCCGAACAGCGCGCGCTGATCCTGCTTGTCGAACCACATCATTCGACTGGCGCTGCATGGGTCGAGGACTTTCGCGGCAGCGCTCATCACCGCGGCCCCTTGTAGCAGTACACGTAGGCGAACCAGGCGAGGGCGATCATGGCGTCACCTCGATGTCGGTGCCGTCATGAATCCATTCGATATCAAGCAGATCGTCATCATCGATCTGCGCCCCGCGCAGGTCATCGCTGGCCAGCAAGTCGGCAACCTTGTCGTCATCCATGTCCTCAATCACCTTTCGAAAGCTCACGACCGCCTTTCCGGTCAGTACGACTGTTCTTTTCATTAGGCAATACCTGTCCTTTGCCGCTATAGCGGCTGACTTTGAAGGGGGAGGTTCCAGTAGATAGCCGATAGGCCATTGCTGGAGTAATGTGGGCTAGCGAAATCGCCCGCCTGCGCAAGGAAAGCGAGCTAATGGAAACAGTTACTGTAGTAACCGGTAATTCGACTAGTGCCCCATATATGTCATTTGGTGACGATAGCCAATATAAAGGGCAACTTGTATACGCCTACGTCTTCTTCAAGCGTACAAAACTAAAATCTATACTTAGAGATATATTACTCGTAAAGAAACGCTTTAAGTTTCCGAGGGGAGTGGATCTTCACTGTCGGAATTTAACCAGCGGTCAGCAGAGGCAAAAGCTTGGGCTAAGTCATTTGAGTAGGATTGATGTTGAAAGCATTTTTCGAAACATCATTACTATTTTAAATAAATATAAGGTTCTGGTTAGATATTCTCACGCATCGGAGGATGTTAAAGAGTATTTTGATCGCGGGATAGAAGTAGGATCTAACGATCCTGATATGCCTAATTTCATGCTCAATACTTGTTATGATCCAAAGGGTGTGCTCGGTCTGCTGGCAAATATGTGCTTCGCTATTAATCCAGATGGATCAGAAGGGCCGATCGCAGCCCAGTGCGAAATATATACATCTCCTGATTACTCGAAAGTTGATTTTTGGGGAGGAGTTAAGCAGCAGGCACATTACCTAACTGGCGGGTTTTCGGCGATAGGAGCAGGGGCCAACGAAGTATATAAAATAGAGGCAAATATTGGTGGGCCGTTCCTCGAGCTTCTCCAGCTAGCAGATGTCGTTGCGTATGTGTGCTGCCATGCCGTCCATGGAAAAGTAGCCGAACCGTTTTATTACGAGTTGCTTTCAAAAATAAAATGGAAAGTGGAGCGTCCTTTTGTTCCAGTAGGCGGCCGGCTAAACAATGGAAAACCTGTTCATGTAGGACCTTGGCCAGCTACCTCCGACTAATAGTCGATACCAGATCATGGGCATTCACAACCGGCATGCCGAGGCGTTCAGCGATCAGCACTTCGAGGCGGGCGCCCTTTGAATGCTCCCAGCTCGGGAGCGTGGCCACGGTGTCGCAGTCCATCAGGGCGGCGATGTCGCGGCGCATGCATTCATCCCACGATCCGCCGTCCGGGTTGATCTCGGCGGGGTTTACCACCTGGTGGCCAGCGGTGCGGAGGCGGGCAGCCATTGAGTGGAAGGCCGGGAAGTTCAGGTCGGGTAGGTTGCTCATGGGGCCGCTGAGGTAGAGGCGCTTCATGCTGCCGCCTGCTCTGGCTGCCGAAATACGGGAAGGGCGCTGGCCAGCTCACGTACAGCCCGCATTCCCTCTTCGTCGTAACCCCAGATGTTGCTTTCATTAAAGGAACGCTCAGGGCCGAGGTAGAACGGATTCAGCGGCTCGCCGGTGCGGATGTAATCGCGGAACTCCTCGACCAGCCGTCGCAACGTCCCGCCATGGGTAAAGCCGCGCCACTTGTCACCCCTCACCGTTTCCTGGGTGAGAATGCGTTTGCCGCTGTAGTCGTCGATAAACCAAATCTTGCCGCGTTGGTCGACCACCATGCAGGCATAGCGGCCGCTGGCCTGGCTGTAGAAGAACCGGCGACCATGGTCGGCGATGACCCGGATTGCCTGATTGACGTGCTCGGCGCGCTGATGCTCCAAGGCGAGTTTGTTTTCTGTGGCCATGGCCAATCCTCATGGGGTGCTACGATGTGGCCTCCTCAATAGGATCACCACATGACCAAGCACGATATTTATGACGAGCACGAAGGCTTTCGGCTCTGGAACTACATGGAGTGCGAAACACTGGAGAGCGGCCAGGAGGTCTGGCGGATCAACGTCGAGGTGAAGCGCGTTGATGAGGTAGTGATTCCGGTTGTGGCTGGTGACCAGACTTACGCTGACCGCGGGCTGGCGCAGGTGGCCGGTCGGGAGCTTGGGGCCAAGATGGTTGCTGAGCGTGGCCTATAGGTTTTCTTTGGGTATGGGGATGCCTCGCCGGTATATTGGGGTTTTGATCTTTGTCAGGTGAGGGAATACATGACTGATTCGGGGATGATGCGGGTTTACCATTTCTGCGATGAGGTTTATGGATTGCAGAATATTGAAAAGTCTAGATTAAAGGTTGCAACGATAATGGATCTTAATGATCCATTCGAAATGGTGTGTTACTCGTCTCTCGATACAGACATTCGAAAAAAAATAGGCGAGTTCAAAGCGGCAATCGCTAGCAAATTTGGATTGCTATGTTTTAGTCAGTCCTTTCAAAGTCCTGTCCAGTGGGCTCATTATGCCAATAAACACAAGGGGCTTTGCTTAGTGTTTGATGTGCCTGAGCACAATATGCATTTGGTTGAATATAAGTTTGGAAGGATGAATTTTGATGTTGCGCAGTATGCGGACCTAAATAAGCGTGAGCGCTTCGAGATGATGGAGAAACAGCTTCGCATTAAACACTCTCAATGGAGGTATGAGAGAGAGGTTCGTCGGATTCTCCTATTGAATGAGTCGGATCCGGAAAATGGATTGTATTTTCGATCGTTCGATAGTGTCGGGACTCTAAGTCAAGTAATTGTCGGGTGCAACTCAGGCATACTTCGTCAAGACCTAGAAAAAAGCTTGGGTGTACGCAAGGACAAAGTCGAGTATTTTAAAGTTCGCACTGCGTTTAAGTCATACAAAATAGTCAGAAATAGGGACGACAGTCTGTGGCGCTGATCCAATGAGCATCGCAGACGGATATTCGAAGGCCGCTCGCCGGCTGGCGTGACTCGTAGAGATGGGGTATTTGTGTTCGACCCGGCACGGAGCCGGATTAGGGGGGTAAAAGTGGCTCAGGAATTGGCAATGGTTACGGTCGGCGTTATTTCTGCCGTGTCTGTTTTAGCAGGGTCTGTCTGCACTTGGATTTTGAACAATATTACGGCTACCGAAACAGCCAAGCGCTTGGAGCAAAGTGCAGTTCGTCTTTCGATCGAAGAAAAATATTTAACGGTGCTTTCAGGAACTGAGCTTTTTCTTCGGGCAAAGCTAAAAAATATGGATCTTGAAAAAGATCTGGCGCATTTGAATGCCATAATTCGACTCTTTGCAAATGCTGATGTTAAGAAAAAACACAGCGCCCAATCTGCAGCGGTAGCTGCTTATCAGGATGTTTTTTACGCGTCTCAGGAAAAATTTGAATCTCTAAGTGACGGCAGTGAAAAATTTCCCCAAGAGTGGCGAAAGTTGATGGTGGCTTTGGAGGAACTGTCGGAGTCAATGTCAGTGCACATTCAATCGTTGAAATCGTTCCCTAAATAGTGCGCCAGCCTCGATCCGGCTTGGTAGTTGATGTAGGTAAGGCCGGTCGCCCGGCCTTTGTTGCTTATTTCGGATCGAAAGCGCCCAGGGCCAAAGAGGCCGCATCGCCAATATTGCTTTGAAGCACTGTCTTGAACTCCTGCGCAATGTCCTCGCGCTGAACTTCCTCCCCAACCCAGCGCAGCTTCAGCACCGGTTGAGCGCCGCTGGTGATCACCGAAACGCGCAACATGATCTGCTGTTCGGTCAGCCCCTCGAATGGGATCACGT
>NZ_JBFUHY010000113.1:0-11223 GCF_056402155.1 Pseudomonas sp. P4_C1 | reverse complement strand
CTCAACGAAGCCCGTGCTTGTCACTCAGCATTCAACGGTCGAGGCCCTTGGTGGAATTCGGGAGCACCCCATATGAATCAGGCGCTGCCGAAGAAACTCTGGGATCGACTCGGGCTGGTCTCAATACTGGACACGATAACCCGGCTTAACCGCTTAACCTGAACCGCCGTATACGGAACCGTACGTACGGTGGTGTGAGAGGACGGCGGATGTAAATCCGCCTCCTACTCGATTTGTCCGCAGGAAAGCCACGGCTACTGGATTTCTATGCAATCGCTCGGTGCGTGGCTATCATGCGGGCCTCATTGTGAGGCGAGACCTGCATGCTGACGTTGTTAAAGCTTCTTAAAGATGGCCGATTCCATTCGGGTCAAGCATTGGGTGCTGCCCTGGGCGTCAGTCGAAGTGCCGTGTGGAAGCAGCTTCAGCATTTGGAGGCTGAGCTGGGTTTGTCTATTCATAAGGTTCGTGGGCGCGGCTATCAATTGTCCGCGCCATTAGCGCTGCTCGATCCTGCCGAGATAAGCGCTCAGGCGCACTCTTGCGCCTGGCCCGTCCAGGTTTACGACTCAATCGACTCCACTAATGCCGAAGCACTGCGCGCTATCGGACGGGGGCAGGCGGCACCGTTTGTGGTGCTTTCGGAGCGGCAGACGGCCGGGCGCGGGCGACGTGGTCGCAAGTGGGTCAGTCCATTCGCAGAAAATCTCTATTACAGCCTGGTGCTACGCATTGATGGTGGGATGCGTCAGTTGGAGGGCTTGAGTCTGGTCGTTGGACTCGCTGTTTTGCAGACGTTACGTGAGCTCGGTTTTGCAGCCGCTGGGTTGAAGTGGCCTAACGATGTCCTTGTGGGGCAGAAAAAGATCGCTGGAATATTGCTTGAGTTGGTTGGTGATCCTGCTGATGTGTGCCACGTGGTTCTGGGGGTAGGAATCAATGTGAATATGCAGTCCGCTGATGAGGTGGACCAGCAATGGACTTCCCTGCGGCTCGAGTCAGGCAAGTTGTTTGATCGCAACCAATTGGTCGCGGTGTTGGGGGAGATACTGCAGCGATACCTGGCTCGTCACCAGGCGGGTGGTTTTTTGGCCATCCAGTCAGAGTGGGAGCAGAATCACCTGTGGCAGGGGCGAAGCGTGTCGTTGATTGCCGGCGTCAATCAAATTGATGGTGAAGTGCTTGGTATTGATGGCCAGGGCGCCTTGCGCCTGAAGGTGGATGGTGTGGAGAAAGTCTTCAGTGGTGGTGAGTTGAGCCTGAGGTTGCGTGATGATTCTTGAGCTCGATTGTGGGAATAGTTTCATCAAGTGGCGTGTGCTTGCCGCTAATGCCGGGCAGGTGCTGGGCGAAGGGGTCGTCGATTCCAATCTCGCATTGCTGGAGGGGTTGGGGGAGCTCAAAGGGCTTGCCCTCACGTTTTGCCGGCTGGTGAGCGTCAGGACCGCGGAGGAAACCGCTGCGCTGACGTCTTTGCTCAGGGATACCTTTGATGTGCCGGTTGTGTGCGCAACGCCAGCGCGCGAAATGTCAGGCGTGCGCAACGGGTATGAGGAGTTTGAGCGGCTGGGTCTGGATCGGTGGCTTGCAATGCTCGGGGGCTTTCATCTGGCGTCAGCTGCGTGTCTGGTGCTCGATTTCGGTACGGCCGTGACTGCTGACTTTATAGCGGCGGATGGAGAGCACCTGGGTGGTTTCATCTGTCCGGGGATGCCGTTGATGCGTAACCAGTTACGCACCCACACTCGCAAAATTCGTTATGGGGATCTGGCGGCCGAGCAGGCACTGGAAAGTCTTGTCCCGGGGCGCGCGACTGTCGAGGCTGTAGAGCGTGGTTGTTTGCTGATGTTGCGCGGCTTCGTGCTGACCCAGCTCGAGTTGGCGCGCAGCTACTGGGGTGAGGACTTTGTCGTATTCCTCACCGGGGGGGATGCGGGCCTGGTTACTGAGGTCGTGCCTCAGGCCAGGGTTGTTCCGGACTTGGTGTTTGTCGGATTGGCCATGGCCTGTCCCTTGTCCTGAGGTTTTTATGCGTTGGTTGTTTCTGCTGCTGCTTGTCCTCAATGGCTTCTACTACATCTGGCATCAACAAGAGGCTCCTCTGCGCGCGAAGGATGTCACGCCTTTGAGCCTGTATCGCGGATCTCAACAAGATATCCGCTTGTTGAGCGAAGCGAGTGACGTAGCCAAAGACAAGAGTAAAACTGTCTCGACAGACAATGGCTGCCTTTATCTGGGCGGCTATACGCGCCAGGAGGCCGCGCAGGCGGTTGAGCGACGTTTGAGCGGGATGGAGGTCAAGTATCAGTCCCTGCCGAAAGCTGCGGCAGAAGGGGCGGGGTATTGGGTGCGTATCGCACCGGAAAGCCGGCGTTGGCTGGACGATTTGCAGTTGATAAACCTTTCTAAAGAATTCAATGAGTTAAAACATAAAATAATGCCGTGCGAGGGGGTTGCACCCACCGAATAGTTTGCATAGAATGGCGCCCGCTCCACAGCGAACACCGGAAACGGTTAACGGTGTGAAGTGAGGTCAACGCAGCTAAGCTCAGGTTTTTAATGAGAAAAATGCTTGACAGAAGGCTGGCATGATGTAGAATGCCGGCTCGCTTAGGAGGGGTTCCCGAGCGGCCAAAGGGATCAGACTGTAAATCTGACGTCTACGACTTCGAAGGTTCGAATCCTTCCCCCTCCACCATTTTTAGCGAGAGCTGTAAGCCTCGCGGGTATAGTTTAGTGGTAGAACCTCAGCCTTCCAAGCTGATGATGCGGGTTCGATTCCCGCTACCCGCTCCAAGTTTACAGGTTTTGCACAGTGTTACGCTCTTGTAGCTCAGTTGGTAGAGCACACCCTTGGTAAGGGTGAGGTCAGCGGTTCAAATCCGCTCAAGAGCTCCATATAACAAGGCAGATATGAAAATATCTGCCTTTGTTTTAGGTGGTAGTGGTTGCGCCTGATTGTGTTTCTGAAGGTTGCCGGTGTCGTGAATGCCGGCGTTGCAGCCAGGATTGCCTGGTAAGTGTTGTAAAGTCTTTTTCGGGTCGGCATAATGGTCGGCCTGATTTTGTTTTAGGTCAGTAGCTCAATTGGCAGAGCGACGGTCTCCAAAACCGTAGGTTGGGGGTTCGATTCCCTCCTGACCTGCCAGATTCACTCGGTGTGTCTGGCTTTCTTTTCACAGGATCTTCATAGATGACTCCTAAAGCTGAAGCTCAAGGCTCTCGTTTCGACCTCCTCAAGTGGCTTGTAGTAGTCGCTCTGGTGGTTGTTGGCGTTGTTGGCAATCAGTACTTTTCTGCTTCGCCGATCCTGTACCGCGTACTCGCATTGCTTGCTATTGCTGCCGTAGCTGCCTTTGTAGGCTTGCAGACGGTCAAGGGCAAGTCTTTCTTTGTACTGGTTAAGGAAGCACGCACCGAAATTCGTAAAGTCGTTTGGCCAACTCGCCAAGAAACCACGCAGACCACGTTGATCGTTGTGGCTGTTGTCCTGGTTATGGCGTTGCTGTTGTGGGGGCTTGATTCCCTGCTCGGCTGGCTTGTTTCCTTGATCGTCGGCTAAGGGTGTCCCGTGGCTAAGCGTTGGTATGTTGTGCATGCTTACTCCGGTTACGAGAAGCATGTAATGCGCTCGCTGATCGAGCGCGTAAAGCTGGCCGGTATGGAAGATGGCTTCGGCGAGATTTTGGTTCCCACTGAAGAAGTGGTTGAAATGCGCAATGGCCAGAAGCGCAAAAGCGAACGCAAATTCTTCCCTGGCTATGTGCTGGTGCAGATGGATATGAACGAGGGTACTTGGCACTTGGTCAAGGATACTCCTCGGGTGATGGGTTTCATTGGCGGTACTGCCGATAAGCCTGCGCCAATCACCGATAAAGAAGCAGAAGCGATTCTGCGCCGCGTTGCCGATGGCAGCGACAAGCCGAAGCCGAAGACGTTGTTCGAGCCAGGCGAGTCGGTGCGTGTCAATGATGGTCCGTTCGCAGATTTTACCGGTGTTGTTGAAGAAGTTAACTACGAAAAGAGCCGGATCCAGGTCGCAGTGCTCATTTTCGGTCGCTCTACTCCGGTGGAGCTCGAGTTCAGCCAGGTCGAAAAGGTCTAGTTGAACAAAAATCCCAACCCCGCAGCCGTAGGCTGTGGGGTTTTGTCGTCACTGGGATAAACGCGCAAGTAACCGGGGAGCCTTTCGAGGCGTTTGAACCCGTAATTGGAGTGCCTCATGGCCAAGAAGATTACCGCTTACATCAAGCTGCAAGTGAAAGCCGCTCAGGCTAACCCAAGCCCACCTGTTGGTCCTGCTCTGGGTCAGCACGGCGTGAACATCATGGAATTCTGCAAGGCTTTCAACGCCCGTACTCAGGGTCTTGAGCCAGGTCTGCCGACTCCAGTGATCATCACTGTCTACAGCGACCGTAGCTTCACTTTCGAAACCAAATCCACCCCTGCTTCGGTTCTGCTGAAGAAGGCGGCCGGTCTGACCAGCGGTTCCGCTCGTCCGAACACCGTTAAGGTTGGCACCGTGACTCGTGCTCAGCTGGAAGAAATCGCGAAAACCAAAAACGCGGATCTGACTGCAGCTGATATGGAAGCAGCCGTGCGTACTATCGCCGGTTCTGCTCGTAGCATGGGCCTTAACGTGGAGGGTGTGTAATGGCTAAGCTGACCAAGCGTCAAAAGGCTATCGCCGGCAAAATCGAAGCAGGCAAGGCCTACAACTTTGTAGACGCTGCTGCCCTGCTGGCCGAGCTGTCGACTGTCAAGTTCAGCGAGTCGTTCGACGTAGCTGTAAACCTGGGTGTTGACCCGCGTAAATCCGACCAGGTCGTTCGTAGCGCTACTGTGCTGCCACACGGCACTGGCAAGACCGTTCGCGTTGCTGTGTTCACCCAGGGTCCAGCTGCTGAAGCCGCTCTGGCTGCCGGCGCTGACCGCGTAGGCATGGACGACCTGGCTGCCGAAATGAAAGGCGGCGACCTGAACTATGACGTAGTGATCGCATCCCCGGATGCAATGCGCGTTGTAGGTCAGTTGGGTCAGATCCTCGGTCCACGTGGCCTGATGCCTAACCCTAAAGTCGGCACCGTAACTCCAGACGTAGCTACCGCGGTTAAAAACGCCAAGGCTGGTCAGGTTCGTTATCGCACCGACAAAAACGGCATCATCCACACTTCCGTTGGCAAGATCGGCTTCGACGCCGTCAAGCTGAAGGAAAACGTTGAAGCCCTGATCGCTGATCTGAAGCGTATCAAGCCAGCTTCCTCGAAAGGCATTTACGTCAAGCGCGTTACCCTGAGCACCACTATGGGCCCAGGTCTGGTCATCGACCAAAGCTCGCTCGACGCGTAAGACACAGATTGGCGCAAGTAATTGCGCCAATTGAAAAATTGGGGTCCCTGCCTGGCGGGGGCTATCCAAGACCGTAGGCGACGCAAGTCTTAAACCACAAGCCTACGCAGATGGTGCTCCCGGTTCCTTACCGAATCAGACACCAAAACGACATCCGGTTTCGACCAGATGAAACGGTAACAAGCAGGAGTTAAACCCGTGGCAATTAAACTCGAAGACAAGAAGGCCATCGTCGCTGAAGTCAACGAGGCTGCCAAAGTCGCTCTGTCCGCTGTCGTGGCTGATGCCCGTGGCGTAACAGTAGGCGCGATGACCGGACTCCGTAAAGAGGCTCGTGAAGCTGGCGTTTACGTACGTGTTGTACGTAACACCCTGCTCAAGCGCGCTGTTGCTGACACTGAATTCAGTGTCCTCAACGACGTGTTCACTGGCCCTACCCTGATTGCGTTCTCCAAGGAACATCCAGGCGCTGCTGCCCGGATCTTCAAGGAATTCGCAAAGGGTCAGGACAAGTTCGAGATCAAGGCAGCTGCGTTCGAGGGCAAGTTCCTCGCAGCTAACCAAATCGACGTACTGGCAACTCTGCCGACCCGTGACGAAGCAATTTCTCAGCTGATGAGCGTGATTCAAGGCGCTACCAGCAAATTGGCTCGTACTCTGGCGGCAATTCGCGACCAGAAAGAAGCTGCTGCAGCCTAAGGCTCGTCAACTTCTCGCGTTTTTTGTTTTTTTCGATGGTCGCGTAGGCCGTCCCCAATATCAGGAATTAGATTCATGTCTATCTCTCAGAACGATATCCTTGAAGCAGTTGGCAACATGTCCGTAATGGAAGTTGTTGAGCTGATCAAAGCTTTCGAAGAAAAATTCGGCGTTACCGCTGCTGCTGCATCGGCAGGTCCTGCCGCTGCTGCCGCTGTTGTTGAAGAGCAAACCGAATTCAACGTCATGCTGACCGAAGCTGGCGAGAAGAAAGTTAACGTGATCAAGGCTGTACGTGAACTGACCGGTCTGGGCCTGAAAGAAGCCAAGGCTGTAGTTGACGGCGCACCTGCCATGGTTCTGGAAGCTGTTGCCAAAGAAGCAGCTGACAAAGCCAAAGCAGTTCTGGAAGAAGCAGGCGCTAAAGTCGAGCTGAAGTAAGCATCGACTTTGCTCCTCCAGCCCGAGCGTTAAGCGACAGGCTGATGGCTGGTGGCTCTTGCCACCGGCCTTTTTCCGTTACTGGCAGCCGACTCGGTCGGTGCCGATAACGTGCTGTAACCACCCGATGCGGTGGCGCAAACCATGGGGTTTGCACGATTTTCTGGCTGCTCCCGTCGGGAGGGGCCAAACAAGCAGGTGACCAAGCTGGGGAACGCTGATGGCTTACTCATATACTGAGAAAAAACGTATCCGCAAGGACTTTAGCAAGTTGCCGGACGTCATGGATGTGCCGTACCTCCTGGCCATCCAGCTGGATTCGTATCGTGAATTCTTGCAAGCGGGAGCGACTAAAGATCAGTTCCGCGACGTGGGCCTGCATGCGGCCTTCAAATCCGTTTTCCCGATCATCAGCTACTCCGGCAATGCTGCGCTGGAGTACGTCGGTTATCGCCTGGGCGAACCGGCATTTGATGTCAAAGAATGCGTATTGCGCGGTGTAACTTACGCCGTACCTTTGCGGGTAAAAGTGCGCCTGATCATTTTCGACAAAGAATCGTCGAACAAAGCGATCAAGGACATCAAAGAGCAAGAAGTCTACATGGGTGAAATCCCCCTGATGACTGAAAACGGTACCTTCGTAATCAACGGTACCGAGCGTGTAATCGTTTCCCAGCTGCACCGTTCCCCGGGCGTGTTCTTCGACCACGACCGTGGCAAGACGCACAGCTCCGGTAAACTGCTGTACTCCGCGCGCATCATTCCTTACCGCGGTTCGTGGCTGGACTTCGAGTTCGACCCGAAAGACTGCGTGTTCGTGCGTATCGACCGTCGTCGCAAGCTGCCTGCCTCGGTACTGCTGCGCGCGCTGGGCTATACCACTGAAGAAGTGCTGGACGCGTTCTACACCACCAACGTATTCCACGTGAAGGGCGAGACCCTGAGCCTGGAACTGGTGCCTCAGCGCCTGCGCGGTGAAATCGCCGTCCTCGATATTCTGGATGACAAAGGCAAGGTTATTGTCGAGCAAGGTCGTCGTATCACCGCTCGCCACATCAACCAGCTGGAAAAAGCCGGGATCAAAGAGCTGGATGTGCCTCTGGACTACGTCCTGGGTCGCACAACCGCCAAGGTCATCGTGCACCCGGCAACCGGCGAAATCCTGGCAGAGTGCAACACCGAGCTGAACACCGAGATCCTGGCCAAAATCGCCAAGGCTCAGGTTGTTCGCATCGAAACTCTGTACACCAACGATATCGACTGCGGTCCGTTCGTCTCCGACACCCTGAAGATCGACTCCACCAGCAACCAACTGGAAGCGCTGGTCGAGATCTATCGCATGATGCGTCCTGGCGAGCCGCCAACCAAAGACGCTGCCGAGACCCTGTTCAACAACCTGTTCTTCAGCCCTGAGCGCTATGACCTGTCTGCGGTCGGCCGGATGAAGTTCAACCGTCGTATCGGTCGTACCGAGATCGAAGGTTCGGGCGTGCTGTGCAAGGAAGACATCGTCGCGGTACTGAAGACCCTGGTCGACATCCGTAACGGTAAAGGCATCGTCGATGACATCGACCACCTGGGTAACCGTCGTGTTCGCTGCGTAGGCGAAATGGCCGAGAACCAGTTCCGCGTTGGCCTGGTACGTGTTGAGCGTGCGGTCAAAGAGCGTCTGTCGATGGCTGAAAGCGAAGGCCTGATGCCGCAAGACCTGATCAACGCCAAGCCAGTGGCTGCGGCGGTGAAAGAGTTCTTCGGTTCCAGCCAGCTGTCCCAGTTCATGGACCAGAACAACCCGCTGTCCGAGATCACCCACAAGCGTCGTGTTTCCGCACTCGGCCCTGGCGGTCTGACTCGTGAGCGTGCCGGCTTCGAAGTTCGTGACGTACACCCGACTCACTACGGTCGTGTATGCCCGATCGAAACGCCGGAAGGTCCGAACATCGGTCTGATCAACTCCCTGGCTGCCTACGCGCGCACCAACCAGTACGGCTTCCTCGAGAGCCCGTACCGTGTGGTGAAAGACGCTCTGGTCACCGACGAGATCGTATTCCTGTCCGCCATCGAAGAAGCCGATCACGTGATCGCTCAGGCCTCGGCCACGATGAACGACAAGAAAGTCCTGATCGACGAACTGGTAGCTGTTCGTCACTTGAACGAATTCACCGTCAAGGCGCCGGAAGACGTCACCTTGATGGACGTATCGCCGAAGCAGGTAGTTTCGGTTGCTGCGTCGCTGATTCCGTTCCTCGAGCACGACGACGCCAACCGTGCGTTGATGGGTTCGAACATGCAGCGTCAAGCTGTACCAACCCTGCGCGCTGACAAGCCGCTGGTAGGTACCGGCATGGAGCGTAACGTAGCCCGTGACTCCGGCGTTTGCGTCGTGGCTCGTCGTGGCGGCGTGATCGACTCCGTCGACGCCAGCCGTATCGTGGTTCGTGTTGCCGATGACGAAGTTGAAACCGGTGAAGCCGGTGTCGACATCTACAACCTGACCAAGTACACCCGCTCCAACCAGAACACCTGCATCAACCAGCGTCCGCTGGTGCGTAAGGGTGATCGGGTTCAGCGTAGCGACATCATGGCCGACGGCCCGTCCACCGACATGGGTGAACTGGCGCTGGGTCAGAACATGCGCATCGCGTTCATGGCATGGAACGGCTTCAACTTCGAAGACTCCATCTGCCTGTCCGAGCGTGTTGTTCAGGAAGACCGCTTCACCACGATCCACATCCAGGAACTGACCTGTGTGGCCCGTGACACCAAGCTTGGCCCAGAGGAAATCACTGCCGACATCCCGAACGTGGGTGAAGCGGCTCTGAACAAGCTGGACGAAGCCGGTATCGTTTACGTAGGTGCTGAAGTTGGCGCAGGCGACATCCTGGTCGGTAAGGTCACTCCGAAAGGCGAGACCCAGCTGACTCCGGAAGAAAAACTGCTGCGTGCGATCTTCGGTGAAAAAGCCAGCGACGTTAAGGACACTTCCCTGCGTGTACCTACCGGTACCAAAGGTACTGTCATCGACGTACAGGTCTTCACCCGCGACGGCGTTGAGCGTGATGCTCGTGCACTGTCGATCGAGAAGTCCCAGCTGGACGAGATCCGCAAGGACCTGAACGAAGAGTTCCGCATCGTTGAAGGTGCTACTTTCGAACGTCTGCGTTCCGCTCTGGTCGGCCACAAAGCCGAAGGCGGCGCCGGTCTGAAGAAAGGCCAGGACATCACCGACGAAGTTCTCGACGGTCTTGAGCACGGCCAGTGGTTCAAACTGCGCATGGCTGAAGATGCTCTGAACGAGCAGCTCGAGAAGGCTCAGGCCTACATCGTTGATCGTCGCCGTCTGCTGGACGACAAGTTCGAAGACAAGAAGCGCAAACTGCAGCAGGGCGATGACCTGGCTCCAGGCGTGCTGAAAATCGTCAAGGTCTACCTGGCAATCCGTCGTCGCATCCAGCCGGGCGACAAGATGGCCGGTCGTCACGGTAACAAGGGTGTGGTCTCCGTGATCATGCCGGTTGAAGACATGCCGCACGATGCCAATGGCACCCCGGTCGACGTTGTCCTCAACCCGTTGGGCGTACCTTCGCGTATGAACGTCGGTCAGATCCTTGAAACCCACCTGGGCCTCGCGGCCAAGGGTCTGGGCGAGAAGATCAACCGCATGATTGAAGAGCAGCGCAAAGTTGCCGAGCTGCGCAAGTTCCTGCACGAGATCTATAACGAGATCGGCGGTCGTCAGGAAAGCCTCGATGACTTCTCGGACCAGGAAATCCTGGATCTGGCTCAAAACCTGCGTGGCGGCGTTCCAATGGCCACTCCAGTGTTCGACGGTGCCAAGGAAAGCGAAATCAAGGCCATGCTGAAACTGGCGGATCTGCCAGAAAGCGGCCAGATGCAGCTGACCGACGGCCGTACCGGCAACAAGTTCGAGCGCCCGGTTACCGTTGGCTACATGTACATGCTGAAGCTGAACCACTTGGTAGACGACAAGATGCACGCTCGTTCTACCGGTTCGTACAGCCTGG
Source organism: Pseudomonas sp. P4_C1 (assembly GCF_056402155.1). Taxonomy (NCBI): domain Bacteria; kingdom Pseudomonadati; phylum Pseudomonadota; class Gammaproteobacteria; order Pseudomonadales; family Pseudomonadaceae; genus Pseudomonas; species Pseudomonas sp. P4_C1. The sequence goes on along the minus strand of NZ_JBFUHY010000113.1, from coordinate 709 downwards.
TTACCCAGCAGCCGCTGGGTGGTAAGGCGCAGTTCGGTGGTCAGCGTTTCGGGGAGATGGAGGTCTGGGCACTGGAAGCATACGGTGCCGCTTACACTCTGCAAGAAATGCTCACAGTGAAGTCGGACGATGTGAACGGCCGTACCAAGATGTACAAAAACATCGTGGATGGCGATCACCGTATGGAGCCGGGCATGCCCGAGTCCTTCAACGTGTTGATCAAGGAAATTCGTTCCCTCGGCATCGATATCGATCTGGAAACCGAATAACACGTGACGCGAATCGAGAGCGGGGCAGGATTGCCCGCTCTCTGCTCCGCCAGGAGGAAAGGCCTTGAAAGACCTACTGAATTTGCTGAAAAACCAGGGTCAAGTCGAAGAGTTCGACGCCATCCGTATCGGATTGGCATCGCCTGAGATGATCCGTTCGTGGTCGTTCGGTGAAGTTAAAAAGCCGGAAACCATCAACTACCGTACGTTCAAGCCTGAGCGTGACGGCCTGTTCTGCGCCAAGATCTTTGGCCCGGTAAAGGATTACGAGTGCCTGTGCGGTAAGTACAAGCGCTTGAAGCACCGTGGTGTGATCTGCGAGAAGTGTGGCGTTGAAGTCGCGCTGGCAAAAGTTCGTCGTGAGCGCATGGCGCACATCGAACTGGCCTCGCCAGTTGCCCACATCTGGTTCCTGAAATCGCTGCCGTCCCGTATCGGCT
>NZ_JBFUHY010000112.1:0-11265 GCF_056402155.1 Pseudomonas sp. P4_C1 | reverse complement strand
GAGTGCTGGGATAACGCCCCGATGGAGCGTTTCTTTGGGAGCCTTAAATCAGAGTGGGTGCCAGAAGATGGCTACAACTCTGAGCATGAAGCCCGCATAGACGTGCAACGCTACGTGATGCGTTACAACAACGTCAGGCTCCATAGCTACAACGGCTATCGTTCACCGGTAGCTATGGAAAAACTGGCGGCATGAAAACCGTAACTGGTGTCCAAAATTAGTTGACCAGTTCAGGCTCGCTCCTACAGGGTTTGTGGTTGGACACAAAATTGTCTGAATGCCAGAACCCCTGTAGGAGTGAGCCTGCTCGCGATAGCTATCTATCAGACACATCCAGTCAATAGTGTGCCCCACCCACTTGAATCCACAGAGCTAGCCTTCTCATGACCTGATCATGGGAGGCAAAGGAATGCCGGATTTACCTGCCGCAAATCGATTGCGAATCGGCCGCTATGCCGAAACCAGTCGAATTTATCTGTTAACCACCAACACGCTTCACAGGGCCCCGGTTTTCAAGGATTTCACCTTGGGCAGGCTGGTGGTCGATCAATTTCGAAACGCACAGAATCTAGGCTTTGCAAGCTCGTTGGCCTGGGTGGTCATGCCAGATCATTTTCATTGGTTAATTGAGTTGCAGAAGGGGTCATTGAGTGAGCTGATGCAGAAAACCAAGTCGATGAGTACCAAAGCCGTGAAGCAGTCTACCGGTCGAACCACCAGTCTCTGGCAGAGAGGATTTCATGATCGGGCACTGCGACGGGAAGAGGATTTGGTGAATATGGCTCGATATGTAGTAGCCAACCCGTTGCGGGCTGGGCTGGTGGAGAAGCTTGGTGACTATCCGTTGTGGGATGCGATCTGGGTTTGAGCTGAGACCGTGTCGCCTCGATCGCGAGCAGGCTCACTCCTACAGGGGAGTGCGTTCCAAATGTAGGAGTGAGCCTGCTCGCGATGCAGACGACTCAATCCCTCAGTCCAGCTCACACCCCTTGAGCACCAACCGGATAATCGTCTGCGCTGCCGCTTCGTAATCTTCTTCATCCAGCTTGGCCTTGCCGGTGATGGCGGTGATTTGCCAGTCGAAGTCGGCGTAGGTCTGGGTCGCGGCCCAGATGCTGAACATCAGGTGGTTGGGGTCGATGGGGGCGATTTGCCCACGGTCGATCCAGGTCTGGATGCACTCGATGTTGTGTTTGGCCTGGCCATTGAGCTGTTCGACCAGATCGCTGCTCAAGTGGGGCGCGCCGTGCATGATTTCGCTGGCGAACACCTTGGACGCGAAAGGCAGGTCGCGGGAGATGCGGATTTTTGAGCGAATGTAGCCGCTGAGCACTTCACCGGGCTCGCCGTCCGGATTGAACGGTGTCGAAGCCTGCAGGATGGGCTCGATGATGCTTTCCAGGACCTCGCGGTAGAGGTTTTCCTTGGATTTGAAGTAGTAGTAGACGTTGGGCTTGGGCAATCCCGCCTTGGCTGCGATGTCGCTGGTTTTGGTCGCAGCGAAGCCTTTGTCGGCGAATTCCTCACTGGCGGCACGCAGGATCAGTTGTTTGTTGCGCTCGCGGATAGTGCTCATAAACCGGGTGATTCCTTGCCTGTTCTGGCGGTTGCGCATGGTATCACCGGCCTCGCGCGGCGCTCAAGAATGCACCGCGACCCGTGACGCCGCGCTATGCTGCTGCGCATTCATTGCAGAAGGAAACCCGATTCATGGCAGGAAGCAGTTTGCTGGTGCTGATTGACGACATCGCCGCCGTACTGGACGACGTGTCATTGATGACCCAAATGGCCGCCAAGAAAACGGCCGGCGTACTCGGTGACGACCTGGCACTCAACGCCCAGCAAGTCAGCGGCGTGCGTGCCGAGCGGGAAATCCCGGTGGTCTGGGCGGTCGCCAAGGGTTCGTTCATCAATAAACTGATCCTGGTGCCGTCGGCGCTGGCCATCAGTGCGTTCATTGCGTGGCTGGTCACCCCGTTGTTGATGGTCGGCGGTGCCTATCTGTGCTTCGAAGGCTTTGAAAAACTCGCCCACAAGTTTCTGCACAGCAAGGCCGAAGATCAGGTCGAACATGCTGAACTGGTCGAGGCGGTGGCAGACCCGGCGGTGGATCTGGTGGCGTTCGAAAAGGACAAGATCAAGGGTGCGATCCGCACCGACTTCATTCTCTCGGCGGAAATCATTGCCATCACCCTTGGCACCGTGGCCGGTGCGCCGTTGAGCCAGCAAGTCATCGTGCTGTCTGGGATCGCAATCGTCATGACCATCGGCGTCTATGGCCTGGTGGCGGGTATCGTCAAGCTGGATGACCTTGGACTCTGGTTGACTCAAAAGCCCGGGCAGATGGCGAAAAGCATCGGTGGCGCCATTCTGCGTGCTGCGCCGTACATGATGAAGAGCCTGTCGGTGATCGGCACGGCGGCGATGTTTCTGGTCGGTGGCGGCATCCTGACCCACGGTGTGCCGGTGGTGCATCACTGGGTCGAAAGTGTCGGTGCTGCGGCGGGTGGCGGCGGATTTATCGTGCCGGTGTTGCTCAATGGAGTGGCGGGGATTGTCGCAGGGGCGGTGGTGTTGGTTGGCGTCATGGCTGTCAGCAAAATCTGGAAGGCCCTGAAGGGTTGAATTCAGAACTCTTCCTACAAGCATACATAACAAATGTGGGAGCGAGCTTGCTCGCGATGAGGCCATATCATTCAACATCTAAGTTGACTGAAACACCGCCATCGCGAGCAAGCTCGCTCCCACAGGTTTTTGTGTGGCCGAATTACTCGGCGATCTGCAACTTGCGCGCTTCGGTATACACGTAACGCACTTTGTCGTACTCGAACGGCGAGTTCGTCTGGCCATAGCGGAAGGTGGTCTGGTAGCGCTTGTCGATGCCGCGCAGGATCAACACTTCCGGATGGTTGGAGCTGACTTCGGCCACGTTGAGGAAGTTGATCGCACTCTCGGCCGAGTAATCCACCACCAGGCCGCCGGTATCACGCAGGTTCGACGGACCGAGGATCGGCAGGACTAAATAAGCGCCACCCGGCACGCCGTAGAAGCCCAGGGTCTGGCCGAAGTCTTCGCTTTGGCGCGGCAGGCCCATGGCGGTGGCCGGGTCCCACAGGCCGGCGATGCCGATGGTGGTGTTGAGCAGCAGGCGCCCGGTGGTTTCCAGCGAGCGCTGGCCCTTGAGTTGCAGCAGGCTGTTCATCAGATTCGGCACGTCGCCGAGGTTGTTGAAGAAGTTGCTGACGCCGGTGCGCAGGAAGTTCGGGGTGACGTAGCGGTAACCATTGACCACCGGCAGGAACACCCATTGATCGAAGCGGTAGTTGAAGTGATAGACGCGCCGGTTCCACTCTTCCAGCGGATCGTAGACGGTCAGCGCGCTGAGGGTTGAACGCTCGAACTCACGCTGGTCCAGACCCGGGTTGAATTTGAGTTTGCTCAGCGGTTCCTTGAAACCATCACTGTCGACGACCACGGGGGCGTTGGCTTTGCTGTTGTCGGCATTGGCGACGCCTGCACAGAGTAACGCTGCGAAAAGCAGGAGGTATTTAGCCACGGAAGAACTCCAGCATGGCGTCGCTGTTGACGCGGTAGTTAATGTTTCCGCAATGGCCGCCCAGCGGGTAAACGGTCAGGCGATCGCCAAAGGTCCGGCGCAGGAAACCGAGGTCGCCAGGGCCGAGGATCACGTCATCGGCGTTGTGCATGACGGCGATTTTCGGGCTGTCGTGCAGATAATCCTTCAGCGCATACAGGCTCACTTGGTCAATCAGTTGCAGCAGGCTGCCGCCGTCGGTACGGGCGCGCCACATCGGGATCACTTGTTCGGTGATGTAGCAGTCGAAGTCGCATTGCAGCGCACGCTTGAGGAATGGCGTGAGGCTGGTGCCCTCGGTGATCGGGAACTTGGGTGGAGTGATCAGGCCGCGACGGTTGACCAGGTCCGAAGTGAAGGCAATGTCGGCCGCCGAAAAGCGGAACGAGGTGCCGATCAACATGGCCATCTGCTCGTTGGACAGTTGCTGCTTGGACTGCTGGAAGTCGTAGAGCAGGGCGTCGTTGAGGTCGATGTAGCCCTTCTGCTGGAAGTAGCGGGTCAGTTTGTTCAGTACCAGCTCATAGAACGTGGTGCTGTTGTTGATGCCCTTGACCTCGGTCTGGACCAGCTTGTCGAGGTTGGTGATCGAGGTGTAGAGGTTGACCGGCGGGTTGAGCAGCAGGACTTTCTTGAAGTTGAAGCTGCGGCGGGTTTCGTCCAGGTGCGCGACGAAAGCGGCATCCAGTCCGCCCAGGCTGTAGCCAGTCAGGTAGTAATCGGTGACTGGCAGTTTCGGGTTTTGTGCCCGCACGGCCTGCATCACCCGGTACAGGTCTTCGGCGTCCTCCTTGGAAACACCCGGTGTGGCGAAGCGTGATGCAGCGCTCATGAAGTCATAGCTGGTGGGCGATGACAACTGCACCACGTGGTAGCCGGCTTTGTAGTAAAGCTTCTTCAGGTATTCGTTCAGGGTGCTGTCATAGCGTGCGCCGGTGCCGGCGATCAGGAAAATCAGTGGTGCGGCGTGATCCTGCGTGGCAATGCGGTAGTCGAGTTTCTTGACCGCCCAGAAATTATCCGGCAATTCGAACGCCCGTTCCGGACGCAAGGTGACGCTGCGCACTGTCTGATCGATGTCATCGTCCAGGGGCAACTCCGGACGCAAGTCCGGCGGCGTGGTCGCGATGGTCGCCTCGAACGGGTTGGTCAGGGGGTAGCCATAACTGGCGGCATCTATATCGACCGCCAGTGCGGACGCACTCAAAATAAGGCCGCCAAACAGGGCGGCGAAGCGCAAGGAACGGAGCATGACTAAATCCCTTAGAGGAAGGTGCCGAATGAATTTCGCAGGCTATGACCATCGGATCTGCGTCAAAGTGCCAACCATCGGCACCAAACAGGCCCGATTGCCCAATAGTAGTAGCTGGACGATACACTTTGCCGCGATTGAAAGACCAGTTAACAGTTGTTATCGCTTGCGTAACGCTTTCGGGTGATTAAGCTGGCCGCCGTTTTTCGCCAATTGGAGTGTTTCATGTCTCGCCGTCTGCCCGTGTTTCTGCTGCTTGTATTGCTGCCTGTATGGCTGGCCGCCAGTTATGGCGCGCGTTATGGCTTCATGGAGGATGCGCAGTGGGTCGGCATTTGCGTGGATGAGGCAAGTCGCTGGGAATGCCAGGTGCGATCGAACCTGGGGCTGATGATCCACTTCGGGGTGCTGGGCTGGGCAGCGCTGGGTGCGGCGATCATCGGCTTTGTCGTGCCGGGGCGGGCGGGCTGGTGGCTGGCGGTGCTGGCGCTGGCGTTCGGGTTTCCGGCGCTGGCGTTGTACAACACGACGCTGGCGGTGTTTGCGGTGGTGATTGCGGGGCTGCGGTTGGTCAGGGCGCCTCGTAGCGCCTGATAGTCCGTCATCGCGAGCAGGTCACTCCCACAAGGATCATTGTCGTACACAAACTCTGCGTTCACTGAGTAACCCTGTGGGAGCGAGCTTGCTCGCGATGAGGCCAGTCAGGTCGCTAAAGTGTTAAACCTTGCGAACCCGCAGGCAACGCCACAACGCAGCCACCATCAACACACTCACCAGCCCCCAGCCCCAGGCCTGCTGGTTCTGCAAACCTTCACGAAACAGCTGCGGCGCAATACCGACACCGATGATGAAGGTCAGCAACGCAACCTCGCGGCGCGGCACATTCACCGGGCGGCACAGATAAACCAGCGCAGGCACGATGAACGCGACACTCGGGAAGCTGCGATAACGCGGGTCGAATACCAGTTCCAGCATCATCACGGCTGCAGCGAAACCTGTCGTTGCAACCAGCCAGCCAGCACGGCGCTCCAGCCAGTTGAAAGCCTGGCCGCGCCAACCGCTGCGAGGACTCAATGTCAGCGTGGCATGGGCCAGCACCAACAGATTCAGCGCGGTCAGCAATCCGACCCACAACCATTCACTGGTAAAGCGCGTGGTCACCCGTGCCAGGTCACCCCAGGCGCCAATCGAGCAGGCCGCCAATGCGCTGAGCAGGGGCAGCAACAGTGCCGAACGCGTCGTGCGAACCCGGCCGCCGAGCAGCAACGTGCCGATGAAGATCAAGCCACCCACCGCCAGCCATTGCGACCAGTAGGGTACGTTTGTCACTGGCCCGGCCAGCACGCCCTTGTCCTGGCGATCGGCATCGAACAGCCCCCAGTAACCACCCACTGCACCTTCACTGGCGCGTTTCCATGGCTGGTCGAAGGCTTCGATCAGGTTGTAGTGCCAGCCCCGTTGCTCGGCCATGGCGACAAAGCCGCGAATGAACCTGGCTTCGTTGACCCGGCTAGGTACAGCGATTCTTCGTTGACGGCCTTCACTGGGCCAGCCGGTTTCCCCGATAAACACTTCCTTGGGCGCGAACATACCGCTGAACRACTCGCGCACAGCAGCAAGTTGCGACAGGGAGACCTCGACGTCCCAAGGGTAATCGCCCCAGTAAGGCAACAGATGGATAGTCACGAAGTCCACCGATGGAGCGATTTCGGGATGCTTTTGCCAAAACTCCCAAACGTCAGCGTAGGTGACGGGTTGTTTGACTTGGCTTTTGACTCGCTCAATCAGTTTCACCAACTGCTTGCTGGTGACTTCCTTGCGCAAAAGGGCCTCGTTGCCGACGATTACCGCAGTAACCACGTCCGGGTTGGCGTTGGCTTCGGCGATCAGTAGCTCCACTTCCTTGGCTGTGTCCACCGGGTTGCTGTTCACCCATGCGCCAATCATCATTTTCAAGCCATGCTTGCGCGCCAGTTCCGGCAGGGCTTCGAGGCCGGTCATGGAATAGGTGCGGATGCATTCGAAGCTTTTGGACAGTAGCGCGAGGTCGGCATCCATGCGTTCGGGGCGCAGCTTGAAGGGCTGGTCGAACGGCGATTGATCCTTGTCGAACGGTGTGTAGGACGCGCATTGCAGCTTGTGCGTTGCGCTGGCCACGTCCGGCAATATCACCGGTTTACCGAGGTCGTACCAGAAGCCGCCCAGGGCAAACAGCCCGAGCAGGCAAGCGAATAGATAAGCAGCAAAAGGGAAGCGGGATGTCGCGGACATGGAAAGGCCGTGTGGGAGCAAAGCGGCGCATGTTACCTGCATTTACCGTGTGCTTGGTGGCCCGCATGATTTTGACATGCAATGTTCGGGCGGAGTCTGCGGTGCGTTGGTCGCGCTCAAGATTAATGGCGTTCTGATGTCGTTTCTCGTTGCCTCGAGGTCGCTGGCAGAGCAGGTCGCCAAGAGCGTCAGGTTGATCATCGAAGGCGTCAGTACTCCGCTGATGTTCGAACGAGTTTGCGGTTAGGCGTGATGGGGGCGCTGTGCACCATAACAATACGTTTAAGCGACTCGGCATCCGTCGAGTGCAGCACTTTCGGGGAAGTAACGATGAAGATGCGACGACTCTTGGGCGCAGGTGCCGCTTTGGTGCTGGCGATCAGCTCTACCGTGGCCAGTGCCGCCGGCAAGGAAGTGACGATCGGTTATGTCGACGGCTGGTCTGACAGTGTCGCCACGACCAACGTGGCCGCAGAAGTGATCAGGCAGAAACTCGGATATGATGTGAAGCTGCAAGCCGTCGCCACCGGGATCATGTGGCAAGGCGTGGCCACCGGCAAACTCGACGCCATGCTGTCGGCCTGGCTGCCAGTGACCCACGGCGATTACTGGACGAAGAACAAGGATCAGGTCGTCGATTACGGCCCGAACTTCAAGGACGCGAAAATCGGCCTGATCGTGCCGGAATACGTCAAGGCCAAGACCATTGACGACCTCAAGACCGACGACACCTTCAAGAACCGCATTGTCGGCATCGACGCCGGTTCAGGCGTGATGCTCAAGACCGATCAGGCGATCAAGGACTACGACCTGACCGGCTATCAACTCAAGGCCAGTTCTGGCGCCGGCATGATCGCCGAGCTGACCCGTGCCGAGAAGAAAAACGAATCCATCGCAGTGACCGGCTGGGTGCCGCACTGGATGTTCGCCAAGTGGAAACTGCGCTTCCTTGAAGATCCGAAGGGCGTGTACGGCGCGGCTGAAACCGTGAACAGCATCGGCAGCAAGGGCCTGGAGGCCAAGGCGCCGGAAGTGGCCAAGTTCCTGAAGAACTTCCAGTGGGAATCCAAGGATGAAATCGGCCAGGTGATGCTGGCGATCCAGGATGGTGCCAAGCCTGAAGCGGCGGCGAAGGATTGGGTCGCCAAACACCCTGATCGTGTGGCTGCCTGGACTAAATAACAGGCACCTCGCTTTACCCTGTGGGAGCGAGCTTGCTCGCGATTGCGGTGTAACAGACAACAACGATGTTGGATGTTATGGCCCTTTCGCGAGCAAGCTCGCTCCCACAGTTGTTTTGTACATGCTGGAAATTGGCGAATCCGTCATGTGGTTCTAAGACTAAGGTCGTCTGGAACCTGCCCCGCAGCCGCATAGAGTGGATACCGTTCCAACTAAATCTGTGCTGCGAGGATAAAAACAATGAACGACAGCATTTACCTCTCGATTCAAAACAGCCCGCGCTTCAAGGAGCTGGTTAGCAAGAGGGAACGATTCGCCTGGATTCTTTCGGCGATCATGCTAGGGCTTTACTCCGCCTTCATCCTTTTAATTGCTTACGGGCCGCAAGTGTTGGGGACGAAAATCAGTCCCGAGTCTTCGATTACCTGGGGCATACCGATCGGCGTCGGGCTGATTGTTTCGGCCTTCGTCCTGACCGGTATCTACGTACGACGTGCCAATGGCGAGTTTGACGACCTGAACAATGCGATTCTCAAGGAGGCTCAGCAATGATCCGGCGTCTACTGGCTCTATTGAGCATCGCGGCTTTTGCACCGGGCGCCTGGGCGGCAGAAGCCCTGACCGGTGAAGTGCATAAACAACCTCTCAACGTCGCCGCGATCCTGATGTTCGTGGTGTTCGTCGGTGCAACCCTGTGCATTACTTACTGGGCCTCCAAGCGCAACAAGTCGGCGGCCGACTACTACGCGGCGGGCGGCAAGATCACCGGGTTCCAGAACGGTCTGGCGATTGCCGGCGACTATATGTCGGCCGCCTCGTTCCTGGGGATTTCCGCGCTGGTGTTCGCTTCCGGCTATGACGGACTGATCTATTCGATCGGCTTCCTGGTGGGTTGGCCGATCATTCTATTCTTGATCGCCGAGCGTCTGCGTAATCTGGGCAAGTACACCTTTGCCGACGTGGCGTCCTACCGCCTGGGGCAAACCCAGATCCGCACACTGTCGGCCTGCGGTTCGCTGGTGGTGGTGGCGTTCTACCTGATCGCCCAGATGGTCGGTGCCGGTAAGCTGATCCAGCTGCTGTTCGGTCTCGACTATCACGTCGCGGTGATCCTGGTGGGCGTGTTGATGTGCCTTTACGTGTTGTTCGGCGGCATGCTGGCGACCACCTGGGTGCAAATCATCAAGGCGGTCCTGTTGCTGTCCGGCGCTTCCTTCATGGCGCTGATGGTGATGAAACACGTCAACTTCGACTTCAACCTGCTGTTTTCCGAAGCGATCAAGGTTCACCCTAAAGGTGAAGCGATCATGAGCCCTGGTGGCCTGGTGAAAGATCCGGTCTCGGCGTTCTCCCTCGGCCTGGCATTGATGTTCGGTACCGCTGGCCTGCCGCACATCCTGATGCGCTTCTTCACCGTGAGTGACGCAAAGGAAGCCCGCAAGAGCGTGCTGTACGCAACCGGCTTCATTGGTTACTTCTACATCCTGACCTTCATCATCGGCTTCGGCGCGATCCTGCTGGTCAGCACCAATCCGGCCTTCAAAGACGCGGCCGGCGCGTTGCTCGGTGGCAACAACATGGCGGCGGTGCACCTGGCCAACGCGGTCGGTGGCAGCATTTTCCTGGGCTTCATCTCGGCCGTGGCGTTCGCGACTATTCTGGCAGTAGTGGCCGGTCTGACCCTGGCCGGTGCGTCGGCGGTGTCCCACGACCTGTATGCCAGCGTTATCAAGAAGGGCAAGGCCAACGAGAAGGATGAGATTCGTATTTCGAAGATCACCACCGTTGCTTTGGGTGTGTTGGCCATCATTCTGGGCATTCTGTTCGAAAGCCAGAACATCGCGTTCATGGTCGGCCTGGCGTTCTCCATCGCGGCGAGCTGCAACTTCCCGGTGCTGCTGCTTTCCATGTACTGGAAAAAACTGACCACTCGCGGTGCGATGATCGGCGGCTGGATGGGCCTGATCAGTGCTGTAGGCCTGATGATCCTTGGCCCGACCATCTGGGTGCAGATCATGCATCACGAGAAAGCCATCTTCCCGTATGAGTATCCGGCGTTGTTCTCGATGATGATTGCCTTTGTCGGGATCTGGTTCTTCTCGGTTACCGACAAGTCGACTGCGGCTGACAATGAGCGGGCGCTGTTCTTCCCGCAGTTTGTTCGTTCGCAGACCGGGTTGGGGGCGAGTGGGGCGGTTTCGCACTAAGCGTTCGGTTTGACTGTTTAAGTTGTGTTGAATGGAAATGCCCTGGTCGAGAGATCGGGGCATTTTTTATTGGGCGGTAATCGACCCGAATTTCGTGGATGTACCGATTTACTGTAGGAGCGAGCCTGCTCGCGAAGGCGGCCTGGCAGCCGACCTGTCTTTTGTTTATCGCGTACATATCCATTCCTGCGGTAACGGCGGCTTATGGTTCCGCTCTTACAGCCAGCCCTTTCAAGGTGTTTTCCCTTTATGGGCCTTGAGCACCCGATCCGTCGACACATGAGCATGCGCAGCTTTGCCGTCCAGCCACTCCTTGGGTTTGGCGATTTTGGGACCACGTAGGCTTTTGGCCACTTGCTTGGGCTTGATATTCCTGGCGAGCGCCAACAGTCGCGTTGCCAGCGTTTCTGAGGTCGTTTGAAGTGTCAGGTAATCCGAGGGCAGTGCGATCTGCATGCCCTCGTATCCGCTACGCACTTGTACCGTCAGATGGAAGATCGAAGCTTCCCAGCCTTCGGGCAATGTCTCGCGATGAGCCTGTTCCACGCTGCGCTTGAGCACTGCCAGGACGTTGTAGGCCAGGATCGCTGAAGCAAATCCCAGCAACGCCGCCCGCGGAGCGCCAAGGCTTTCGATTTCACTGTCCAGCACCGATTCCAGGCGCTGGAACATCCCTTCGATACTCCAGCGACGACGGTATAACTCGGCGATCTGCCCGGCGCTGACGGTGTCGGGCAAGTTGCTCCAGAACCACATCA
>NZ_JBFUHY010000111.1:0-11768 GCF_056402155.1 Pseudomonas sp. P4_C1 | reverse complement strand
CGGCTTAACATTCAACGATGATGCTGAATGACAGACCGCAATCGCGAGCAGGCTCGCTCCTACAGGGGCTATGTGCTTACGCTGCAATTGCGGGGCGCATCGGTGCTCGCTGAGGTTCAACAACAGCGCCAAACAACACCTTCTGCACCGCCTGCTGCGCTTCGAACGCCAGTGCAGCACGTTCCCGACCTTCGCAAGCGATTGGCTTCAGCAAGTGAATCTCCACACCGCCACGGTCATTGCTGAACAGGCGCATCAAGTGCGAGAGCAGATCATCGTCGCCAATGAACGGCGCCAGCGCGCAAGGCTCGCCGTCACGCACATAACGAATCGCCACCGGCTGCAGCGCCACTTCGGAATCGATGGCGGCGGACAGCAGGCGACCATGGAAGGTACGCAGCGAACGACCATCGGTGGTGGTGCCTTCCGGGAACATCAGCAGTGGGTAGGCTTGTTCCAGGTGGCGGGTCATCTGCTTGCGGATCAACTGGCTGTCACCCGAGCCACGGCGGATAAACAGGCTGCCGGCCTTGGCCGCCAACCAGCCGGCTACTGGCCAGGTGCGCACTTCGGCCTTGGACAGGAACGACAGCGGCGTGAGCATGCCCAGCAGCGGGATGTCGGTCCAGGACACGTGGTTGCTGACCCAGAGCATCGGGGCCTTCGGCAGTTCGCCGTGAACGGTCACGTCAAAGGGCAGAGCGTTGCTCAGGCGGGCCATGAAGAACCGCGACCAGCGCTGGCGACGCGCCATCGAATGGGCCAGGCCCAGGCGCTCGAACACCCCGAACACGCTGGCCATGCCCAGGCCCAGCGTCACCACCAACAGCACTCGCGCGATTCGCGCGTACACCCGCAACCGGCTCATTACACAGCCGCCTTGAAGTGTTTGGCGTAGCGCGGGCAGAGTTCGTCGCGCTTGAGCAGGATGAACACGTCGGCGACCTGGAAGTCTTCGTCCCAGCATGGCTCGCCGCAGATCTTCGCGCCCAGGCGCATGTAGGCCTTGAGCAACGGTGGCATTTCGGCAATCACGTTCGACGGGATGTCCAGGTTTGGCAGCGGGTTTTTCGGCTCGGCACGCAGATGTTCGGTGCACAGGTAGCGTTCGCGCAGACGCTGCATGATCGCGTGGGCTTGCACGCCGCCATCCTGCATCGGAATGCTCGCGCAACCCATCAGGTAGCTGTAGCCGCCCTGGTTCAGGACTTCAGCCAGTTCGCCCCAGAGCACGGCGATGGTGCCGCCGTTGCGGTAGGCCGGGTCGACGCAGGTGCGACCGATTTCCAGGATCGGGCCTTGCAGGTGCACCAGGCCGTGGAGGCTGAATTCTTCTTCGCTGTAGAATTTGCCCAGGCTGCTGGCAGCCGTGTGGTCGAGCAAACGGGTGGTCGCCACCAGACGCCCGGTGTTCAAGTCACGCACGCCGATGTGGGCGCAGTGAACGTCGTAGTCATCCATGTCCAGACCCAGTTCCGCGCCTTTCAGCCTGGCGTTGAACTCACCGCTGAACACGTTGAAGCGCAAGGCCTGGGCCTCCTGCAATGCCTCGGCGCCCACCAGGCGTTCGGCTTGCAGGCGGCGTTCGTTGCCGGTGTCGCTGATGCGGGCGATCTGAGTCATGGCGAATCTCCGTGCGGGCTGCTCACCCGTCTTTGGGCTACAGCGAATCGACTTTCTTTGTCTGGCAAAGTCAGGCTATGTAGCCCCGGTGTCATCGCCATTAAGCTTTGGTGATGCTTATATGACAGCCCTCGAGGAGCCTCTTATGCCCTGGCAATCCCTGTTGAACCGCCGTGATCGCTTGCCCGCCAACCCGGATCTGGCTGAAGGTTTCGCGACCTTGTTGCAGCAGTTGGGCACGGTCACACCGTTCGAATTGGCCGTGCTTGGCGGGCGGTTGATGGCGACGCCGGGGCTGGCGTTTCTGGTGGGGTATCAAGCGGCCTTGCGCATGCTCTGGCCGAGTGCGCCGCTGAGCCTCGGCGCGCTGTGCGCCACCGAACAGCGCAGCCTGCGCCCGGCCGACATGCAAACCCGACTGAGCGGTTTGCGCCTGAGCGGACGCAAGGATTTCGTCACCGCCGGCGATGCCGCCGACTGGCTACTGGTGGCGGCGCGCAGCGAGGAGCCTGGCACCGATCCACGCTTGAGCCTGGCGGTGATCCATCGTGGTGAGCCGGGTGTGCGGGTGGAAAAACTGGCGCCGATCCCGTTGATGCCGGACATCAGTCATGGCCGGTTGTTTCTGGATAACGCACTGTGTGAATTGCTCGCCGGGGATGGCTGGGACGCCTACGTCAAACCGTTCCGCACCCTGGAAGACATCTATGTGCTGAGCGCCATGACGGCGTGGTTGTATGGCGTCGGCCAGGAATGTGCTTGGCCGCAAGGCTTGCAACTGCGGTTGCTGGGGTTGTTGGCGGGGTGCGCGGAAACCAGCCGCCAGCCACCGACCCATCCGGCCGGGCATGTGTTGCTTGGCGGGTTGTTTGCACAGTTCGAAGGGCTCAAGGCTGAGGTCAATGAGGCGTTGGCTGGAGGGCCTGTGGAGTGGGCGGTGATGTGGCAGCGGGATCAGGCGGTGATGGAGTTGGCGGCGGGGGCTCGGGGCAAGCGGTTGGCCAAGGCGTTGGCGGAATTTTCGTTGAATTGACTGGCCTCATCGCGGGCAAGCCCGCTCCCACAGGGGGCTCTGGCACACACAAAATCAGTTAGGACACTAAACCTGTGGGAGCGAGCTTGCTCGCGATGGCGGCCTGATTGGCAACATGAACTTCTGAATTGTCATCAAGCTCGACTAGGCTCAGCAAGTTCAATCTCCGAGCCCCCGCCATGTCCAAAGGCTTGTCCCTGATTTTCCTGCTGTTGTTCAGCTTCACGGCCCGGGCCGAAAACTGGCCCGCCGAGCAATGGCCGACCGCCCCGACACCGACCGGTCCGGCGCTTCAGGCCCTGGAGGCCTATGCCTTCCCATCCCGCGATGACACCACTCGCCAGGGCATTCGCACCGATGCCTTGCTGGTGATTCGCGACGGCCAGTTGCTCTACGAACGCTACGCCGGTCCGACGACGGCCGAGACACCGCACCTGATCTGGTCGATCAGTAAAAGCCTGATGGCTACGGTCCTCGGCGTGGCCTATGGCGAAGGCTTGTTCAAGCTCGGCGACCCGGTGGCGAAGTTTTATCCGCCCCTGCATAAACACCCCGACATGACCATGGCCGACCTGCTGCACTGGGCCTCGGGCCTGGACTGGCAGGAAGACTACGAATACGCACCGCTGAAGTCTTCGGTGGTGGCCATGCTCTACACCCGTGGTCGCCACGACATGGCCGCATTTACCGCGGCCCATGATGCTTATGCGGCGCCAGGCCAGACGTTTCGCTACTCCAGCGGCGACAGCAATCTGCTGTCCGCCGCGTTGAAAACCATCGTCGGTCCCGGCCGTTATCCCGACTTTCCGTGGACTGCATTGTTCGAACCGCTGGGCATTCGTCACGCGATCTGGGAGACCGATGCCACGGGCACTTTCGTCGCGTCGTCCTATGCCTACCTCACTGCACGGGACCTGGCCCGGGTCGGTCTGTTGATGGCCCGCGAGGGTCGTTGGGGAGACAAGCAGTTACTGCCCAAGGATTGGGTGGCGTTCAACCGCGAGCCCTTCGCTCACTATCACGCACACGAAGACGATGCCGTCCCCGGCGGCCAATGGTGGCTCAATCGAGCCGTCGAGGGCGCGGCACGAGCCTGGCCCGATGCCCCCGCCGACACATTCGCCGCATTGGGTCATTGGGGGCAGGCAATGTATGTGATCCCCAGCGAACACCTGGTGATCGTCCGCTATGGCGATGACCGCGACGGCAGCTACCGGCACAACCAACTGCTCCAACTCGCGCTCAAGGTCTTTGCCGGGAAGGTGCAGCCATGACCGGTTTCATTCGTCGTCGACCGGCCAGTTCCCTATTGTTGATCCTGCTGATCGCCTTGCTCGGCTGGATCTGGCACGAGCGGGTGGCGCTGTGGGCGTTCCCCGACATCATCAGCGCTTACACCGCCAAGGAATATTGCTCGTGCCGCTATGTGATGGGTAACGACACCGAGTATTGCCACCGCTATGTGAAGCAGTGGCTGCCCGCCAGCGGCTTTACCGATGACGCTGCCGGCAAGCGTGTCACGGTCAGCGGCATGGGCCGCAGCAACAGCGCCGTGTGGATGGGGGAGCGACAGGGCTGTCGCTTGGAGCCATGATCACAATGAAGTTCCTGGGTGAGGGGAGGGCTTTTGTGGCGAGGGAGCAAGTTCCCTCGCCACAAAAGCAGGTTTGGCGTAATAGACGGCTTGCAATGCGCTGAAGGCCAGTTAAGGTTCAGCACAGGTTTATCTGCCCCACGAGTCTCTATGTTCAAGCGCTCCACCCTTCAATCCCTTGCTTTCCTGCTGCTGGCCGGTGCCGCGTTGTCGGCCCGCGCCGATTGGTACCTGGATGGTGAGTCCTCGCGTCTGTCATTCGTCAGCACCAAAAACGCCAATGTTTCCGAAGTGCAGCGCTTTCTGGTGTTGCACGGCAAGGTCGATCCCGAGGGACTGGCGCAGGTGGAAGTCGAGCTGGAATCGATCAACAGCGGCATCCCGTTGCGCGATGAGCGCATGCGCAAGGAACTGTTCCAGATCGACCGGTTTCCCGACGCCGTGATCACCACGAAAATCGATCTGCGCCCGATCAACGACCTCGCTCCCGGCGCGCAGCTGGAATTGCGCCTGCCGCTGATGGTGGACCTGCACGGCAAACAACACGAATACCCCGCCGAACTGCTGGCGACCCGTCTCGATGACCGACGCTTTCAAGTGGTGACCCTAGAACCGCTGGTGATCAACGCCGAGGATTTCGATCTGGCACCTGGTCTGGAAACGTTGCGCAAAATGGCCGGCCTGTCGGCGATCAGTCTGTCGGTGCCGGTGGGTGCGGTGCTGATTTTCACGGCGCGCTGACATGGCCGGAGCGATTTTTCCCTGGCGTGAAGGCAACCACTTCGAACTGCTGGTCGATGGTCCGCAGTTTTTCCCGCGCATGCTGGTGGCGATTGCCCGCGCCGAAGAACAGGTCGAGCTGGAGCTGTATCTGGTGGAAGCGGGCGCCTGCGCCGAAGCCATGGTCCAGGCATTGGTGCAGGCCGCCGAGCGCGGGGTGCGAGTGCGCTGCCTGTTCGATGACTATGGCAGCCTCGCCTTCACCCTGACCTTGCGTCAGCGGCTGACGGCTGCCGGCGTGGAGCTGCGTTTTTACAATCGCCTGAGCTGGCGGCGTTGGGTCGGCAACTTCTACCGCGATCACCGCAAATTGTTGCTGGTGGATCAGAGCCTGGCGGTCGTCGGCGGCACCGGTGTCACCGATGAGTTCTGGACCCCGGGGGAAGACGTCAGCGAATGGCATGAGGTGATGGTGGAAATCACCGGGCCGCTGGTGCTCGACTGGCAGTTGCTGTTCGATCGCCAGTGGATCGCCAACCGCCATCGTCGCGCCTGGCGACCGGCCTCGCATTTCGGCTTGCCGCGCCTGCCACGGGTGCCGTCCATGGGCGAGGGCATGGGCCGGGTGGCCTATGCCGACGCCCGTCAACACCGGGACATTCTGCAATCGCTGGTGCGCGCGTTGAACAGCGGCCAACGACGAATCTGGCTGGCCACGCCGTACTTTTTGCCGACCTGGAAAGTCCGCCGTTCCCTGCGCCGGGCGGCTGCCCGGGGCGTCGATGTGCGGTTGCTGCTGACCGGCCCCCGTACCGATCACCCGTCCGTGCGCTACGCCGGGCATCGTTACTACCCGCGACTGCTCAAGGCCGGGGTGAAGATCTTCGAGTACCAACCGTGTTTCCTGCACCTGAAAATGGTCCTGATCGATGACTGGGTGAGCATCGGCTCGTGCAACTTCGATCACTGGAACCTGCGCTTCAACCTGGAAGCCAACCTGGAAGCGCTGGACCCCGGGTTGACCCGGTCGGTGGCGGCGAGTTTCGAGCACGACTTCGCCCTGAGCCAGCAAGTCAGTCTGGAGGAGTGGAAGCGCCGGCCATTGTGGCGGCGGGTCAAGCAGCGGGTGTGGGGATGGGTGGATCGGGTGGTGGTGAATCTGCTGGATCGAAGGGGTTGAACCCAAACTTTCAAACACCCTGAAACCACTGTAGGAGCGACGGTGCGGCGACCCGACCTGCTCGCGATGGCGGCCTGACAGTCAACAATGATGTTGAATGTTATGGCGTCATCGCGAGCAGGCTCGCTCCTACAGGTTTTTGCGGTGTTTCAGGGATTAGAGCAACTCAAAACTCTGCTGCGTCACGTCCACTGAATCCAGGCCAATCTGCACGTTGAACTTGCCCGGTTCCGCCGCGTATTTGAGCTGGGTGTTGTAGAACTTCAGGTCGTCCTCGGTGATGGTGAAGTGCACGACTTTCTGCTCGCCAGCCTTGACCATTACTTTCTGGAAATTCTTCAGTTCCTTGATCGGGCGGATCATCGAGCCGGCCACGTCCTGGATGTACAACTGCACCACGGTTTCGCCGTCGCGCTTGCCGGTGTTTTTCACCGTGACGCTGGCGTCGAGCTTGCCGGTCTTGTTCAGTGTGGTCGACGACAGGGCCATGTCGCTCAGGCTGAACTCGGTGTAGCTCAGGCCATAGCCGAACGGGTACAGGGGGCCTGTGGTGTCATCGAAATATTGCGAGGTGTAGTTGCCCGGTTTGCCCGGAGTGAACGGCCGGCCAATGGTCAGGTGGTTGTAGTAGGTCGGAATCTGGCCGACCGAACGCGGGATACTGATCGGCAGTTTGCCCGACGGGTTGTAGTCGCCGAAGAGCACATCGGCGATGGCGTTGCCGCCTTCGGTGCCGGTGAACCAGGTTTCCAGGATCGCGTCAGCCTGCTCTTTCTCTTCGAGGATCGTCAGTGGGCGGCCGTTCATCAACACCAGCACCAGCGGTTTACCGGTGGCTTTCAGGGCACGGATCAGCTCGCGCTGGTTTTCCGGGATGTTCAGGTCGGTGCGGCTCGACGATTCGTGGGACATGCCACGGGATTCGCCGACGGCGGCAACGACCACATCGGCATCCTTGGCCGCTTTCACCGCTTCGTCGATCAGCACCTTGGCCGGGCGCGGGTCATCCACCACTTCCGGGGCGTCGAAGTTGAGGAAGTTCAGGTAACCGAGGATTTTCGGGTCGCTGGTGATGTTGGCGCCACGGGCGTAGATCAGTGTCGATTTATCGCCCAGCGCGGCGGTCATGCCATCGAACAAGGTCACCGATTGAGCAGGGCGACCGGCAGCGGCCCAGCTGCCCATCATGTCGATGGGCGCCTTGGCCAGCGGACCGACCAGGGCGATTTTCGCGGTCTTCTTCAGCGGCAGGGTTTCGTTGCGGTTTTTCAGCAGCACCTGGCTGCGGCGTGCCACATCACGGGCCTCGGCGCGATGCAGGCGGCTGTCGGCGTAGGTGTCGACCGGGTCATCCTCGGCCTTGCCGATGCGCAGGTACGGGTCCTTGAACAGGCCCATGTCGTACTTGGCGCCCAGTACCGCACGCACGGCGTTGTCGATGTCGCTCTGCTGGATTTCGCCGGACTTCAGCAGCCCTGGCAGCTCTTTGCCGTACAGGGTGTCGTTCATGCTCATGTGGATGCCGGCCTTGATTGCCAGCTTCGCCGCTTCGCGACCGTCGGCGGCAACGCCGTGCTTGATCAGCTCGAATATCGCCCCGTGGTCGCTGACCGCCAGGCCCTTGAAGCCCCACTCCTTGCGCAGCAGGTCGTTCATCAGCCAGGTGTTGGCGGTGGCCGGCACGCCGTTGATCGAGTTCAGCGCAACCATGACTCCGCCAGCGCCGGCATCGATGGCGGCACGGTACGGCGGCAGGTAGTCCTGGTACATCTTGACCGGGCTCATGTCGACGATGTTGTAGTCGCGGCCACCCTCGACCGCGCCGTACAGGGCGAAGTGCTTGACGCTGGCCATGATGCTGTCGGCCGCGTTCGCACCAGTCCCCTGAAACGCCTTGACCATCACGCCGGCTATGCGCGACACCAGGTAGGTGTCTTCGCCGAAGCCTTCGGAAGTACGCCCCCAGCGCGGATCGCGGGAGATGTCGACCATCGGCGCGAAGGTGACGTCGAGGCTGTCAGCCGCGGCTTCCTTGGCGGCAATACGCCCGGACAGGCCGATGGCGTCCATGTCCCAGCTCGAGGCCAGGGCCAGCGGGATCGGGAAAATGGTGCGGTGGCCGTGGATCACGTCGTAGGCGAAGAACATCGGGATCTTCAGGCGGCTGCGCATGGCCGCGTCCTGCATCGGCCGGTTTTCCGGGCGGGTGATCGAGTTGAACGTACCGCCGATGTTGCCCGCCGCGATTTCCTTGCGGATCATTTCGCGCGGCATTTCCGGGCCGATGCTGATCAGGCGCAGTTGGCCGATTTTTTCATCGAGGGTCATTTGCTTCATCAGGTTGCTGACGAAGGCTTCCTTGTTCTCCAGGGGTGCGGGCGTCGTGGCGGCCAATACGTTATGACTGGCCAGGCTGACGAACAGGCCCAGCAAACACAGCTTCTTCATGAATAGTTTTCTCAAGGGCCCAAACGGCGATGTACACGCCGGCCAGCCAAAATTTAGGGAGCGTCTATTGTTGTTCGGGTGCCGGCTCAAAAGACCAGAGCCAAAAAACCACAGCCAGATGGCGGATGCGTTTTTGCGCAGGGCCTCTTTTTAGCCCATCGGCCCGTTGCAATCCAGAGGCGCGGGCGATTATGCCCCAAGAGCCGGCCCAGAAGGTTTCACGGTCGGTTTTTTCATGACATGTACAAGGGAGCATCAGCCTGATGAATGTAAGTCCAACCTACCGTTCGCGCCTGCAGGTCGCCACGCTGCTGATGTTGGCCACGTTGCTGACTGCCTGCGGCATCAACAATATCCCGACCCTCGATGAACAGGCCAAGGCTGCCTGGGGCCAGGTGCAGAACCAGTATCAGCGCCGTGCCGACCTGATTCCCAATCTGGTGGAAACCGTCAAGGGCTACGCCAAACATGAAGAAGAGACCCTGACGGCCGTCATTGAGGCTCGGGCCAAGGCCACCTCGATCCAGGTGGATGCCTCGACCCTCGACAACCCGGAAAAACTCAAGCAGTACCAACAGGCCCAGGATCAGCTCAGCGGCGCCTTGAGCCGTTTGATGGTGGTCTCCGAGCGTTATCCGGACCTGAAGGCCAACCAGAATTTCCTCGCCTTGCAATCGCAGCTTGAAGGCACCGAGAACCGCATCAGCGTGGCCCGGCGCGACTTCATCCTCGCAGTGCAGAAATACAACACCGAGATCCGCACGTTCCCCGGTCGCCTCTGGCACAGCGTGATGTACAGCAATCTGCCGGTGCGCGAGACCTTCGAAGCCACACCAGGGTCGGAAAAGGCCCCCGAGGTCAAATTCTGAACAGCGGTCATCGGTGTCACCACGCAAGAGGTTGCCAATGCGCGTCCTGAAAACAGGCCTGTTGCTGTTGTTATGGGTGGTGACGATCGCTGCCCGGGCCGAGCTGAGCTTCCCGGCGCTGACCGGGCGGGTGGTCGACAATGCGCAGATGATCGAGCCATCGGTGCGCCAGCATCTCACCCAACAGCTTCAGGCCCATGAGCAAGCCACCGGCGAGCAGCTTGTGGTAGTGACTTTGCCGGATTTGCAGGGTACCGACATCGCCGACTTCGGGTACCGGCTCGGCCGCCACTGGGGCATCGGGCAGAAGGACAAGAGCAACGGCGCCTTGCTGATCGTCGCCCGTGACGAGCGTAAACTTCGCATCGAAGTCGGATACGGCCTGGAGGATCGCCTGACCGATGCCCAGAGTTCGGTGATCATCAACCAGGTCATCACCCCGGCGTTCAAGACCGGCAACTTCAGCAAGGGCATCAGTGATGGCGTGGCGGCGATGCTGGTAGTGCTGGGCGGCAACCCCTTGGACGAACCCTCCACGGCGTATGCGTCCAGAGGCGATCCGGGGGACGATTTCGTCTCGCGGCATCCCGGGTTGTTCGTGTTTTTGCTGATGTTGCTCATCCTGACTGTTTTTGTGTGCCAGATGCTCGGTATTCTTCCTGCCGGCCGGGGCGGCTCCGGTGGATCCGGGGGCGGCTTTGGCGGTGGTGGATTTGGCGGCGGCGGTGGAGGGGGAGGCTTCAGCGGCGGCGGGGGCAGTTTCGGCGGGGGCGGTTCGTCCGGCGGCTGGTGATAATAAAAACGAGCAGGCAATTCACGACATGGCATTACTGACTGAACACGAACAACGCAAAGTGGCCGAGGCCATTGCCCGGGTCGAGCGCGAGACCGACGCAGAACTGGTGACCGTGCTCGCGGCCCGCGCCGACGACTATGCGTACATCCCGCTGCTGTGGGCCAGCCTGCTGGCGCTGCTGGTACCGGGCATCGTGCATTACTTCACCGGTTGGCTGACCCTGCACAGCCTGCTGCTGGTGCAATGGGCCCTCTTCATCGTGTTATGCCTGGTGTTCCGCCTGCCGAAAGTCACCACCCATCTGATCCCGCGCTCGGTGCGCCACTGGCGCGCCTCGAACCTGGCGCGCCGACAGTTCCTGGAGCAGAACCTGCACCACACCGAGGGCAGCACTGGCGTGCTGATTTTCGTTTCCGAAGCCGAGCGTTACGTGGAGATCCTGGTGGATGAAGGGATTTCCAGTCGCCTGGACAACAAGCACTGGGACGCGATCGTCGCCACATTCACCCGGCAGGTGCAGCTGGGGCAGACGCTGCAAGGGTTTATCAGCTGCATCGAAGCCTGCGGCGAGCTGCTCAAGGTGCATGTGCCAGTGACCCATGTGCGCAATGAGTTGCCGAACCGGTTGGTGGTGCTCGGCTAAGTCTTGCAGTGGCGTTGTGTAGCGCTCGCCGCTACAACTCCCGTTAATTGTTCGGGTTCGGCCTTGTCGTCAGTATTTCTCTCTAACAGTGGACGCCCAGCGACGGGTGTTCCCGCGAAGAGGGATTCTTATGTCAAGCCAACAATCGAATGACTCTTTGGCACGGGTAGCACCCGGCGGAGAGGGAAGTACGCCAACGGCGAAGCTGACGGCGAAAGAAACACAAATCCTGATGTGGTGTTTCAAGGGCAAGACTTCCTGGGAAATCGCCAGGATCGAGAATTGCGCGGAGTCTACCGTCAATTTTCACTTCGCCAATATTCGCCGAAAGTTCGACGTCGACTCTCGCAGTTCTGCCTTGCTCAAGGCGATCGAGTCGGGAGCCATCATCGTGGATTCGGTCGTTGCGCGAGGTGCGCATGAGCCTGACTGATTCGACCTACAACGGTATCAGCGGGCTCATGTTGGGAATGGGGATTGCATCGCTGCCAGTGGTTGATGGCGAGGTACTGTTCGGTGCAATGCTCGGCGCGTGGCTGGTCACAACCACTCGCACTGACTTCAAAGCCTGGCAGCGCATCGGTTCCTGGTTGCTGTCTGCGGGTGTCGGTTACCTCTTCACGCCTGTCGCACATCCGCTGGTGCCTTTTCTGACAGCAGGCGTGACAGCCTTTCTTTGCGCACTGGTTGTTATTCCTATCAGCATCAAGCTCATGCAATGGATCGATAGCGTCGGTATCGGCGAAATCATTCGACACCTGCGAGGGCGAAGATGAGGGGCCGTGAATGGGTTGCTCTGGTGTGGGTGGCGGACGCGGCATGTCTTGAAGCAATGAAACTTCGGATTACATGGGTCATCAAG